>NZ_QSRC01000007.1:103226-147215 GCF_003436895.1 Collinsella sp. TF09-1AT
CTGTGCCCACCATCTCGCGCGGGCGCGTGACCTTTGTGGATGCCGCTCTGCCGCAGGGCGTGGTGGTGCCCGATGCCAATCTAGCCGTGTTCTCGATCGCCGACCTCAACGCCCGCATGGATGCCAACCGTGCCCGCAGCCGCCGCAAGGTCGACATTACGCAGATCACCTTCCCCTTTAAGCCGGGCGACTACGTGGTGCACGCAACGCATGGCATCGCGCTCTTTAGCGAGATTGCGCGCCAGGAAGTGGGCGGCAAGGAGCGCGACTACTTTTTGCTGGAATATGCCGATGGCGACAAGCTCTACGTGCCGCTCGAGCAGGTCGACCGCATCACGCGCTATGTTGGCCCCGACGGCGACAAGCCGCGCCTGACTAGGCTCAATACCGCCGACTGGACGCGTGCCACCAACAAGGCGCGCAAGAACGCCAAAAAGCTGGCGTTTGATCTGGTCGACCTGTATACGCGCCGCTCGTCGATTACCGGTATCGCCTGTCCGCCCGATACGCCCGAGCAGATCGAGATGGAGGAGAGCTTCCCCTACGACGAGACGCGCGACCAGCTGGAGGCTATCGCCGACATTAAGGCCGACATGGAGGCGCCCAAGCCCATGGACCGCCTGCTGTGCGGCGACGTGGGCTTTGGCAAGACCGAGGTCGCCCTGCGCGCGGCGTTTAAGTGTGTGGACTCCGGCCGTCAGGTCATGGTGCTCTGCCCCACGACCATTCTGGCCCAGCAGCACTACGAGACCTTCTTTGAGCGCTTTGCCCCGTTTGGCCTTGAGGTCGAGGTGCTCAGCCGCTTCCGCACGCCGGCGCAGCAAAAGCGCGCGCTCAAGGCGTTTGCCGAGGGCACGATCGACGTGCTCATCGGCACGCACCGCTTGCTTTCGGCCGATGTGAACCCCAAGAACCTGGGCCTGGTGATCATCGACGAGGAACAGCGCTTTGGCGTGCAGCACAAGGAGCAGCTCAAGAACCTGCGCGAGCAGATTGACGTGCTCACGCTTTCGGCAACGCCTATTCCGCGAACCATGCAGATGGCCACGAGCGGCGTGCGCGACATGAGCCTGATCACGACACCGCCGACTGGGCGTCGTCCCGTGATTGTGCACGTGGGGGAGTACGACCCCGACGTGGTGAGTGCAGCGATTCGCCTGGAGGTGAGTCGCGGCGGACAGGTGTACTACGTGTCCAATCGCGTCAAGACCATTGACGACGCCGTGGCGCGCGTGCACGAGGCCGCGCCCGAGGCGCGCGTGGGCGTGGCGCACGGCAAGATGAGCCCGCGCGAGGTCGAGGACGTGATGATCGAGTTCGCGACCAAAAAGATCGACGTGCTCATTGCCACGACCATCGTGGAGAGCGGTATCGACAACGCGTGCGCCAACACGCTTATCATCGAGGATTCGCAGCGCCTGGGCCTGGCACAGCTCTACCAGCTCAAGGGCCGTGTGGGCCGCTCGGCTACGCAGGCCTACGCATACTTTATGTTCCCGGGCGAGCTGCCGCTTACCGAGGAGGCAACGGCGCGCCTGACCGCACTGTCCGAGTTCCAGGACCTGGGCAGCGGCATGCGCATCGCCATGCGCGACCTGGAGATTCGTGGCGCCGGCTCGCTTATGGGCGCCGAGCAGCACGGCAACCTGTCGAGCGTGGGCTTTGACCTGTTTACGCAGATGCTGGGCCAGGCCGTGGCCGAGGCGCGCGGCGACGACGATGCCGGCGTGGAGGCGGCGAACGTGGGCATTAACCTGCCGGCCGACTACTTCTTGTCCGAGGAGTACCTGCCGGCGGTGGATCAGCGCGTGCTCGTGTACCGTAAGCTCGCGGCGGCCGAGGACCTGGAGAGCATCGACGAGGTGCAGGAAGAGACTGAGGCCGCGCATGGCGAGCTGCCGTTGGCGGGACTCAACCTGTTCAACCGCGCGCGCATTCGTATTCGCGGCGAGCGCCTGGGGCTCGAGAGTGTCACGCTCAGCGGCGGGCGCATTACCTTCCTGGGCGTCGACGTGCCCAAGAAGGTGGCCTTTGAGTTCAAGACTCGCTATGGCGCGGTGAACTTCCCCAAGAGCCGCAAGCTATCGGTGCCCTACAAGGCGGGCGCCGGCGCAGGCAGCGGCCTGGGCCGCGGTCTCGACGCCAACGACGGCATCGGCCCCGTGGCGGCCGCACTCATGCTGCTGCAGCAGCTGGGTGCGAGCGACGACGACTAACAAGTAAGTCGGAGGGACAAAGTTATCAGTAGTTTTGTCCCAGGTGCGACAGTCGCATCGAGCCTGTCAACGCAAGCAACCCTGGGACAAAAACTACTGATAACTTTGTCCCACCACGTTGCGGGTCGACCCTTCGCCCCATCGAAAGGAAAGCATGTTCGGGTACATTTACAAGAAAGATGCCGCTGCTATCGCGGTTGTCCTGTGCCTTTGTCTGTGCGTGGGCAGCTTTTTCGATTATCAGATCTCGAGCGCGCTGTTTAACATCGCTAGCATGTACGGCCGCTTTATCGAGGCCGCCGGCGAGCTGCCGTTCGAGCTGACGGCGAGCATCGCGGGCGTTATGCTCGTGCGCGCGGTGCGTCCCGACTCCAGGGGGAGCAAATGGCTCGCCGTGCTCGGCATCCTTGTCAACGTCGGTCTGACTGGCTACGAGGTCGTTTCGTCCCTGCGGGTTGGCGGCAAACTTGTCGCAGCACAGTTGGTGCTGACGTTTGTGCTGGTCATCGCCGCCAACCTTATCGTCTGCCGCCTCACGCGCGATACCGATCCCAAAGAGCTCACGCGCTGGGCGTTGATGGTGCTTGCCGTGTGGGTCGCCCAGGCCGTCATCCTCAACGTGATCGTCAAGCCGCTGTGGTCGCGCCCGCGCATGCGCGTGATCGCGGTGACGCAGGGACTCGATTTTCAGCCGTGGTGGGTGATCGGTAACCCCGACAAGTGGGCCTATATCGCCGCCGGCGTGATCAAGGACGGCTTTAAGTCGTTTGCGAGCGGACACACGGCACACGCGGCGATCGGCCTTATGCTCGCCGGGCTTCCCGCGGCGACCTTTAAGGAAAAGCCGTCGCGCCGCCGCGTGGTCTTTTGGGTCGCCGCTGTGGTTGCGGCGCTCGTCGCCTTTGGTCGCATCGTGATTGGCGCGCACTTTTTGAGTGACGTGAGCTGCGGCTTTGCCCTGGTGCTGGCGCTCGAGTGCCTTGCCGCGCGCATTGCTTATCCGGGCGGCGTACAATAGCCCCATCTGAATCATCGGGCTCGTGCCCGGCTAGAGAGGATTATCATGCTCGCGTTCAACAACGACTATTCCCACGGCGCACATCCGGCGGTGCTGCAGGCGCTCGTCGACACCAATATGGAGCCGCAACCCGGCTACGGTACCGATGCACATACCGAGCGTGCCAAGCAACTTATTCGCGAGGCCTGCCAGGCGCCTGACGCCGACGTGTTTTTCCTGGTGGGCGGCACGCAGGCTAACGCGACGGTGATCGACATGCTGCTTGCGCCGTACGAGGGCGTCGTTGCTGCCGAGACTGGCCACGTTGCCTGCCACGAGGCGGGCGCCATCGAGTTTGGCGGCCACAAGGTGCTCACCATCCCCGGCTACGAGGGCAAGATGCACGCCGAGGATCTCGAAAACTATATCCAGGTGTTCTACGAAAACGAGAGCTACGAGCACACGGTATTCCCGGGCGCCGTGTATGTGAGCCTGTCGACCGAGTACGGCACGCTGTACTCCAAGGCCGAGCTCGCGGCGATTCATGCGGTGTGCCAGAAGCGCCAGATTCCGCTGTTTGTGGATGGCGCCCGCCTGGCCTATGCGCTGGCAGCCGATGAGTGCGACATTACCCTGCCCGAGCTGGCACAGCTGTGCGACGTGTTCTACATTGGCGGCACCAAGTGCGGCGCGCTTTGCGGCGAAGCCGTGGTGTTTTGCGGCATGCACGCTCCGGCACATCCCATTCCGCGCATTAAGCAGCACGGAGCGCTGCTTGCCAAGGGCCGCCTGACGGGCGTGCAGTTTGAGGCACTCTTTACCGATGGCCTGTATTTTGAGGTTGGTCGCCAGGCAATCGAGGCCGCGCAGGCGCTTCGTCGCGTGCTGCACGAGCGCGGCTACCAGTTCTTCTTGGAGACGCCGACCAACCAGCAGTTCGTGATTCTGCCCAACGAGGACATGGCCCGCATTCGCGAACATGCCTCGATCGAGTACTGGGAAAAGTACGACGAGGCCCACACCGTGGTACGTTTTTGCACCAGCTGGGCCACGACGCAGGAGGACATCGACGCGCTGGCGGCTGTCCTGTAGGTTGATGTAATGACGAGGGGCCGCCTTGCACCTGGGTTTGGCGCGGGGCGGCCTTTGCTTTTGAGAGGGAAGGGTTGTATGGCCGAGATGTCCGAGCCGACGATTCGCCTGGCGACGCCCGAAGACGCGCCGGCGTTGCTTGCCATCTATGAGCCGTATGTGCGCCAGACGGCGATTACCTGCGAATACGAGGTGCCGAGCGTTGAGGAGTTCGCCGGGCGCATCGAGCGTACACTCAAGCGCTATCCGTATCTGGTGATGGAGCTGGACGGGCGTCCGGTGGGTTATGCCTACGTGAGCCCGCTCAACAGCCGCGAGGCATACGACTGGTCGGTCGAGACGTCAATCTACCTGGCGCGCGATGTGCGCCATGGTGGGCTGGGTCGCAAGCTGCACGATGCGCTCAAGCAATGCCTGGTCGCGATGGGCATCACCAACATGTGCGCGCTCATCGCCGTACCGCACGACAAAGACGACGAGTATCTGACGCACAACAGCCAGGACTTCCATGCCCATATGGGGTATCGCCTGGTGGGCGCCTTCGACCGTTGCGCCCAAAAGTTCGGCCGCTGGTACGACATGTGCTGGATGGAGCTGGTCCTAGCCGAGCGCGTCCCCAACCAACCCAAACCAACCTGGTTCCCCGACCTCCTCGCCTAAAACCACCACAATGGGGACAGGCACCTTTGTGGTGGTTTCTCTCGAAAATCGGCCGTTTTTGGCGCGTTAACCTTAAAAACCACCACAAAGGTGCCTGTCCCCATTGTGGTGGTTTTGGTGGTGGTTAGCCGATGGGCTCGGTGTATTTGGCGCGGTCGGTGCGCTGGATACGCTTGGAGATGTGCAGCGGGCGGCCGTCGGTGTCGTAGACGTAGTCGGTGATCAGAATCAGCGCCTGCCCGCGCTTCACATTGAGCAAAAACGCCTCGTTTTGCGAGGCATAACACACCTCAAAGGTCTTGTGCCCCTGCGCCGGCGCGCGATGGAACTCCTGGCGCAGTGCGGTGTAGAGCGATCCGTTGATATCGCGATCGATGAGCGCCTCAAAACTTGGCGGCAGATAGGTGGTCTCCAAGCACAGCGGCGCATCGTCTAGATAGCGCAGACGGACGAGCTTGACGAGCTTGCTGCCCACGGCGGCATCGAAAAACTTGGCCACGTCGCCGGCAGCCTTGGCAAAGCCCGAGTCCACCGTGCGCGTGGTGGGCTTCATGCCCTGGCCCTGGATCTGCGCCGTGTAGCTCGAAAACACCAGGTTGTTCTCGTGGAGCGCCGGCGTGTCAGCCACAAAGGCGCCGCGCCCGCGCTCGGTGCGAACCAGGCCCTCGTCAACAAGCACCTTAAGGGCATGGCGCACAGTGCTGCGCGACAGCCCCGATTCGTCCATGAGCTCCATTTCGGACGGCAGCTTGTCTCCGCAGGCGTAGATGCCGGCAGCGATGCGGTCGCGCAGCATGCCCGCCAAGCGCTCGTATTGGGCCAGTTTCTTTTTAGATGAAGCGCTCATGTGATTAACCTGTATCTAACCTGTATGCTTGCCTAATCAAGCATGTATCCAATTCAACAACAAAACCGCTGGTAACGAGTATTTATATACCGTATCAGCAAAATATCTAAGACAAATATAGCATACAACTAGTCGACATAACCAAAACGTGTATGTAACTTGTATGCCATCGAGAGCATCAAACGAGAAGAAAGGCTGATGCACGATGACTACTCAGGAACAGGTTAAGGACGTCGTCTCCCAGGTTTTGGCTGACAAGGCAGACAAGGGCGGCATCAAGCGCGTCGTGTGGATTGGCGCCGGCGGATCCAACGGCGGCAACTATCCTGCCCAGTACTTTATGGAGCACGAGGCCACGCAGGTCGTGAGCTCCAGTTACACCAGCAACGAGTTCGTGCATGCCACCCCGGCCTACGTCAACGAGAACACCCTGGCCGTCGTCGTGTCCATGCGCGGCACCAAGGAGACCATCGTCGCCGCCCAGGTCGCCAAGGACCACGGTGCCAGCACCATCGCCATCTATGTCGACGAGTCCGCCCTCACCGAGGTCTGCGACTACAAGATCCAGTACGACAGCCTGGCCGTCGACGAGTCCTGCATGGGCCGCACCAACTCCGCCGTCGTGACCATGATCGCCATGGAGCTTACGCAGCAGACCGAGGGCTATGCCGAGTACGAGACCGCTATGGCCGCTTTCGACTTGGTCGACCCCATCTATCGCAAGGCCGTCGAGTACACCCGTCCGCTTGCTGCCAAGTGGGCCGAGCAGAACGCCGACAAGCCCTGCATCAACGTCATGGCTCAGGGCCCGCTCTTTGGTGCCGCCTACGTCTTTAGCATCTGCAACGTGCAGGAGATGCTGCAGATCGACTCCTGCACCATCAACACCTGCGACTTCTTCCACGGCCCCTTCGAGATCCTGGACAAGCGCACCTCGCTGTTCCAGCTCATCAGCGTCGGCCGCAGCCGCTGCAACGACGAGCGCGGCATCCGTTTCGTCAACCAGTACGGTGGCGAGCGCGTCTACCAGCTCGACGCCAAGGAGCTCGGCCTCAACGACATCAAGGACAGCGTGAGCGAGTACTTCAACCACCTGATCTTTGCCCCGATCCTCAACAACGTCTACATGCGTGCGCTCTCCGCCGTCACCCACAAGGACTACATGACGCGCCGTTACATGTGGAAGCTGGATTACTAAGGGATAGAGCGGCCTAACAGCCCAATACCCCTCATAAGTTGCGGTGGAATAGTTCCTGTTTGGGGGCGTGAAACCTCTGTCTGAGAACTATTTCACCGCAACTGCTAGAGCGGCACTTGGGGACGTTCCCTTTCTGCCGGCAGTTGGGGGCACTCCTTGTTTCAAAAGTTTCCCGTTCGCCGATTTCAGTCTTGATAAATGTATATAACGACTATAACGTAGCATGAAACATATTGGAAACAATACCGAGGAGGCTGCGTTGAAGAGGAGCAATCTGGGCTATGTGCTGGTGCTGATCGCCGCGCTAATGTGGGGCACCATCGGAATCTTTGTTAACGGAATATCGGCCCTGGGCGTTTCGTCTCAGAGCATGGCGGCCTTTCGCCTGTTGTCGGGTGCCGTCTTGATGGCTCCGGTCTTGGCATTTATGAGTTGCCAGGGAGGTGCTCGTGAGGGAAAAGCCTCGGGTCCGCTGGCCCTGTTCAAGGCAAGCCCTAAAGAGCTTGTTTCCTGCGCACTTGTCGGTATCGTCGGTTTAGCCGCCGCCAACACCTGCTATTACGAGTGCATGGGCGAGGTGGGCATGTCCACGGCCTCGGTGCTGCTCTATACCTCGCCGGTGTTTGGCGTCGCGCTCGGCCGCGTGCTTTATCGCGAGGACGTGACCCCCAACAAGCTCGTCGCCATCGTCTTTAACATAGTGGGTTGTGTGCTCGCGGTGACGAGCGGCGACCTGTCCGGTTTCCATTTCTCGGCCTGGGGCGTCGCGTCGGGTGTGATTGCCGGACTTTGCGGCGCGTTGCTGGCGGTGTTTAGCCGCATGGCCACCAAGACGCTGCATCCACTGGCGGTGACGTTTTGGGGCTTTGTCTTTGGCGGATGCTTTATGGCGGTGCTTTCGGCTCCGTGGTCCGATGTAGCCGCGGCAATGTCCCCGCAGCTCATTCTGCTGTTCGCGGGCTTTGGCTTTATTCCGACGGCTCTTGCGTACATCTTCTATATGCAGGGCCTTTCGATGGATCTTGAGACGTCGAAGGTGCCGGTCGTGGCTTCGTTCGAAACCGTGGCGACCGTTCTGGTCGGCATTGGTATCTATGCCGAGTCCGCCGGCGCGATCAAGGTCCTGGGCATTGCGCTGGTGCTCATGTCCATCCTGATCATGAACACCGACTTCTCCAAGCTGCGCAACAGCGTCATTGCCAAACGTATTGTCGAGAGCATGACCTTTAAGCCCAACGCGTGGTGGACGGAGAAATCGCAGGACATGGATCTGTTCCGCGAGCGCACCGGCATCGCGCTGGAGCCCACCGTGCAGGAAAGCCCCTGGTACTTCGTGCGATAGGGGATTGCGCGCGGCGTCCGACCTGGGGTTATCCAGCCAGCGCCGGCCTGCCCAGCCCCAACGTTTCAGGTACGTTAAACCCGTAAACGGTCGTTTTTCATCCGTGAACGGTTTATATACTAATCATCAATATCCGCAACGTATAAGACGTTATAATGACCATAACGAAAAGGAGGAGGCAAGATGAATCAGATCATTCTCGCATCTCATGGCGGCCTGGCCGCAGGCGCCAAAGACACGCTCGAGATGGTTCTCGGCGACGTGTCGAACGTCCACGTCGTGTCGCTTGCTCGTGACGACAAGGAGCCCATCACCAACAAGGTGGACGCCCTCATCGCCACGTTCAACGCGGACGACACCGTCTATGTGCTGACCGATATGCTCGGCAGCTCGGTCAACAACAGCATGGTCGAGCTTTCCCGCAACGGTGCGGCATTCACGGTGATCAGCGGTTTCAACATTCCGCTGGCACTGACGCTCGCTATGAGCCCCGTCCCCGTCACGGGCGCCGAGCTCGCGGCCCTCATCAACGAGGCCCGCACCGGTCTGACCAACCCCAACGCGCCGATCGAGGCTGCCGTGGCCCCCACTAAGAAGGCCAAGGCGCCCCGTCACAGCTCCGGTCCCGCCAAGATCGTCCTCGCACGTCTTGACTACCGTCTGCTGCACGGCCAGGTCGTCTTTACCTGGACCACCAAGGTTCAGGCCGAGCGCATCATCGTCGTCGACAACGCTGCCGCCAACGATGACATCAAGAAGGGTGCTCTTAAGCTGGCCAAGCCCCAGGGCGTGCGCCTGAACGTCTTCACCGTCGAGCGTGCCCTCGCCAAGATGGACAAGCTCAACACCCTCGGCGAGCGCGTCATGTTCGTCTTTGGCAACACGGCCGAGATGCTGCAGTTCTGCCAGGGTTACAAGCTCGACGCCATCAACCTGGGCGCCACCGCCAACCACGACGGTGCCGATCAGGTCGGCGGCAAGGACAGCTCCGTCTTCTTCGACGCCACCCAGAAGGCCGACGTCAACCAGCTGCTCGACATGGGCATCAAGCTCTACGTCCAGCAGACCCCCACGTATCAGAGCGTCGACATCGACGCCAAGCTGTAATCAACCAGGCTTTTGCCTGACTGAAAGGAGAAGGGTATGAATACGTTCATCAGTGCGGTGCTCGTCGGCCTCGTCGGCGTGTTCTGCATGTGGGACTCCCGCCTGCTCGGTCGTCTTAACTTCGAGCAGCCCCTCGTTGGCGCCACGCTCGTCGGTCTGCTGCTGGGCGATGTGCCCACCGGCCTTGCCGTCGGTGCCGCCGTCGAGCTCGTGTCCATGGGCCTGGTGCAGGTCGGCGCCGCCGTTCCGCCCGATATGGTCCTGGGCGGCATCGTGGCAGCTGCCTTCGCGTGCCTGACCGATGCTTCCGCCGAGACCGCCATGACGATCGCCATCCCGGTCGCCGTCCTGGGTCAGCTCCTCGGCATCGTGTTCCGTTCCATCATCGCCGCCCTCACCCATGTGGCCGATAGCGCGATCGATAACGGCAAGTTCAAGACCGCCTACCGCATGCACATCTGCGCCGGCTCCGGTCTGTACGCCATCATGTACTTCCTGCCGATCTTCCTGGCCGTCTTTGTCGGTACCGACCTGGTCCAGGCCATCGTCAACATGGTTCCCGAGTGGCTGTCTACTGGTCTGAACGTCTCGACCAAGATCATGACCGCCTACGGTCTGGCCCTGCTGCTCACCATGATGATCAAGAAGGGTATGACCCCGTTCCTGTTCATCGGTTTCCTGCTCGCCGCTTACCTCAACCTGTCCGTCATCGCGGTCGCTCTGATCGGTGTGTGCCTGGCTGTCGTCTTCATGGGCTTCAAGTTCAACGGTTCCCATGCAGCCGCCGGTGTCGATTCCGACTACGATCCGCTCGAAGACGACGAAGACTAAGGAGGAACACACTATGGCAACCACAACCAAGGACGTGTCCCTGAACAAGAAGGTCAGCCAGTTCTTCTGGCGCTCCTGGGCCATCCAGGCCTCTTGGAACTACGAGCGCCAGATGAACATGGGCTTCCTCTACGGCATGGTTCCCACGCTCGATCGCCTCTACCCCGACGAGTCTGACCCCAAGCAGCTCGCTGCTAAGAAAGAGGCCTACCATCGTCACATGGCGTTCTACAACTGCACCCCGCAGACGAGCGCTTTCGTCCTGGGCCTCGCCGCCTCCATGGAGGAGGAGTACGCCAAGGATCCCGAGAACTTCGACCCCGATTCGATCAACGCGGTCAAGACCTCCCTCATGGGCCCGCTTTCCGGTATCGGTGACTCCTTCTTCCAGGGCACCATCCGCGTCATCGCCTTTGGTCTGGGCGTCCAGCTGGCTCAGCAGGGCTCCATCATGGGCCCGATCCTGGCCATGCTCATCTCCATCGTGCCCTCCGTGCTGATCACGTGGTTCGCTGCCAAGATCGGCTACCAGGGCGGCCATGAGTACCTGAGCAAGCTCCAGGGCGGCGACCTCATGGAGAAGCTCATGTATGTCTGCGGCATCGTGGGTCTTATGTCCGTGGGCGGCATGATCGCTACGCTGATCGGCGCCACCACCCCGCTGCAGTTCGCTGAGGGTACCGTCGTTATCCAGGACATCCTGGACGGCATGATGCCCCAGATGATCTCCCTTGGCCTCACCGGCCTTATGTACTGGCTCATCAAGAAGAACGTCAACACCGGTTGGCTTCTCGTGATCGCCATCGTGGGTGGCATCGCCCTCTCCGCGGCCGGCATCCTGGCCTAGTCGCGACCCAGCGTCTAACCGCTTTCCCCCGGGGGCCTGCCTGGCATCCCATACCCCAGGCAGGCTTCCATCCCTAAATGTGTCAAAGGGACTGTCCCTTTGTCGCATCCTCAACGGGCCGGCGACTCGGTCCTAGCCACGGTAACCCTGCGAGCGTCCGGCAATGTGACGCCGCAAAAATTCGAAAGGAATGTGTCAGATGTACGAGATCGACCTTAACCTCCCTAAGCAGATCGTCGCTGACGTCCTGTCCAACCACGAGATCCACAGCGTCGCCTTCGTCGGCTGCGGTGCTTCTATGTCCGATCTTTACCCCGCCAAGTACTTCCTGGCCAACAACACGGACAAGCTGAACGTTCAGATCTTCACCGCTAACGAGTTCAACTACGACACGCCTTCCTGGGTCAACGAGCACACCTTCGTGATCACCTGCTCCCTCGGTGGCTCCACGCCCGAGACCGTCGAGGCCAACAAGACCGCTAAGAAGCACAACTGCCCGGTCGTCTCCCTCACCAACAAGGCTGGCTCCGCTCTGACCGTCGACGCCGACCACGTCATCGTTCACGGCTTCCACGCCAACTATGCTGCCAAGTGCGAGAAGCCCGGCTATGCCATCGCCCTTGCTCTCGAGATCCTTCAGCAGACCGAGGGCTATGACCACTACGAGGACATGATCACCGGCCTCACCAACGTCTTTGAGCTCTGCGAGAACGCCGCTCAGTCCGCCAAGGGCCTCGCCAAGCAGTTCGCCCAGGACTTCAAGGACGACGAGATGATCTACTTCATGGCCTCCGGTGCCTCCGAGAAGATGGCTTATTCTCACGCCGCCTTCCTGTTCACCGAGATGCAGTGGATCGACGCCGCCGCCTACAACACCGGCGAGTACTTCCACGGCCCGTTCGAGGTTTCCACCGAGGGTAAGCCCTACGTCTTCTTCATGTCCGACGGCGCTACCCGTCCGATGGACGCTCGCGCCCTCACCTTCCTGCAGCGCATGGGCGCCAAGGTCGCTCTGATCGACTCCAAGGACTACGGTCTGGCCGACGCCGTGCCGGCAAGCGTCGTCACCTACTTCAACCCGCTGCTGCACCTCGCCGTTATGCGCGAGTACGGCAACCAGATCGCCGAGGCCCGTCAGCACCCGCTGACCATGCGTCGCTACATGTGGAAGCTTTCCTACTAATCACAAGTAAGTTAACCTTACGGGTTGATTGAGAGGGGATGGGGTTTTGCCCCGTCCCCTTTTTTGCTCTGGGGAGGGCGTGTGCGCACGCGCCGCAAAACCCCAGATAAAACCTACCAAAATAAACCCGTCCCTTTTTGGCAAGTGGGAGGAGATGCGTATGATCAAGGCAGTGCTGTTTGATATGGACGGCGTGCTGGTCGATACCGAGTGGTTCTACAATCGTCGCCGCGTGGCGTTTATGGAAGAGAAAGGGTTCCACTTTGACGAGATCCCCGATCTTTCGGGGTCTAACGAGCCCGCCATTTGGAAGTCGCTGGTGCCCGACGATGTTGAGCTGCGCGAGCGCCTGCGCGTGGAGTACAAGCAGGTCTACAGCCCGGTCCATCCCGTTCCGTATGCCGAGCTGCTCAACGAGCAGACGGAGCCGGTGATGCGTGAGCTGCACGAGCGCGGCGTGAAGTGTGCCATCGCGAGCTCGTCCTACCGTGAGCTCATCGACGAGCTGGTGGAGATTGCCGGTATCGCCGACGTGCTGGACTACACCATCAGCGGCCATGAGTGCAGTGCGTTTAAGCCCGACCCCGAGATCTATTTGCGCGCCATGGAGGCGTTGGGTGTTGAGCCGGCCGAGTGCCTGGTTATCGAGGACTCGCCTATGGGCATTGAGGCCGGCAAGCGCTCCGGCGCCCGCGTCCTGGCGCTGCGTCCGCACGAGGGCGTCAACCTGGATCAGTCCGCCGCTGACACCATCATCGATAGCCTTGCCGACATTTTGACCGCTTTGTAGCGTCAGTTCGCCGCGAGAAGTACCGATTCACGCGTCTTTTGCGGTGGATTGGCTCATTTTGGCTTCGATTTGATCCGTTTGGCTTCGACTCGGACTAAGTGAGTAGACTTTTTGGTTCAGGCCAAGTACAAAGCGCATCTGCCTTAGTAAAACCGCAGGTCACAGAGGTGGCAGTTTTTGGTGTGCTCGGCAGATCGTAAAAAGTCTACTCACTTAGAATTTGGCTCTTTGGTTGGGGAGCTGCTGGCTCGTTTTGGTTGTCGAGAGAGGGTGAATTGAAGCGCCCACTCGCGCTCCATGCTACAATCGCCGGCATGCCCCACAATTACATCTGCCTTCGAAAGGAGCCTACGTGGCGAACGCCATCGATCAGCTCACGGACCGCGTGCTCGTGCTCGGCCGCCTCACCATCGTCCGCCGCGCCATTACTGCCGTGGCGGTCACGATTTCCGCCATTCTTCAGACATTTCTGATTCAGGCGTTCATTCAGCCTGCCGACCTGCTTCCGAGCGGTCTCACCGGCGTCGCGGTCCTGCTCGATCGCGTTACCTCGCTTGGCGGCATTCACATCGACATCTCGCTCGGCATGCTGGCGCTCAACATCCCCGTGGCGCTCCTATGCTGGAGCGGCATTAGCAAGCGCTTCGTAATCTTCTCGATGATGCAAGTTGTGCTCTCGTCGTTGTTCCTCAATATCTTTCACTTCGCCCCGTTTTTGGGCGACAAGATCATGCTCATCATTTTTGGCGGCGTGGTCTCGGGCCTGGGCGCTGCCATCGCGCTTAAGTCCGGCGCATCCACCGGCGGTACCGACTTTATCGCTCTGTGGGTCTCCAACCACACGGGCAAGACCATCTGGGGCGTCATCTTTGGTTTTAACTGCTTTATCCTGGCGATCTTTGGCTTTATGTTTGGCTGGGACAACGCGGCGTACTCCATTGTGTTTCAATTTATTTCGACCAAGACCATCGACAGCTTCTATCGCCGCTACGACCGCGTGACGCTGCAGATCACGACGCGCGAGGCAGATGAGGTCATGACCGCCTATGTCAATCACTTTCAGCACGGCATTAGCTGCGCCGAGGTCATTGGCGGATACAGCCGCGAAAAGATGTACCTGCTGCACACCGTTGTCTCGACCTACGAGAGCCAGGATATCGTCAAGCTGGTGTGCGACGTCGACCCCGGCGCCGTGATCAATGTGTTCCACACGCTTAACTTTGTGGGCGGCTGGTGGGGCGGTCATGTCGACGAGCCCATGCCTACGGCCGTACCCGATCCCGACAAGCCCGCGCGCATGGCCAGCAGGCAGGCCCGTCTGCACGATCAGGAAAGCTTGCAGCAGGACGACGGCAAGTAAAGATTTGCTGTATGCGGTGTATCGTTTTATCAAGCTGAGGTAACATATAAAAAGACGTTATATACGTATTAGTTATTTCGATATTTTGATAAGAGTGATCAGATATGCCAGCGCCCAAAAATGCACCGCTTTACCAGCAGATTTACGACGAGATCAAGGAAGCGATCGAGAAAGGTGTTTATGCACCTAAGGAGCGCATCCCGTCCGAGCTTGAGCTTGCCGAGCAGTACGAGGTGAGCCGCATTACGGTGCGCCGCGCCGTCGAGGAGCTGTGCTCCGATGGCTACCTGGTTAAGCAACAGGGTCGCGGCACCTTTGTTTCCACGCCGCACATCAACCGCCAGTTCCATGCCTCGACGCTGCAGACTTTTTCCGCGCTATGTGCCGACAACGGCATGAAGGCCGGCGCGCACGTGGTTGATCGCCAGATTGTGCCGGCGCGTCAAAACGAGATGGAGTTCTTTGGCCTGCAGAAGGACGCGCTGCTGCTGCATATCAAGCGCGTGCGTACGGCCGATGGCGAGCCCATATTTGAGGAGAACATCTTTGTGCCGTTTGACGCCTACCGTGAGCTGTTGACGGCCGATCTTGAGGACAAGTCGATTTTTGCCGAGGTCGAGCGTGTTGGTGGAACGCCGATTGTCTCGGTTGGCTACCGCACGGTCGAGGCCGTTCGAGCTAACGTCGAGCAGGCGGCCGAGCTGGGCATTGCTCCGCACGATCCGCTGCTCAACCTGCGTGCCGGCTTTACCGGTCCCAACGGCGAGCCGGTCCTGATGGGTAAGCAGTACTACGTGGGATCGCGCTACGTTATGGTGATGTAGTTCGGGATAGAAAACGAGAGTGGATAATCTCCCGTTTTAGGTCCGGTGGCGGCCTTAAAGTGGGAGATTATCCACTCTCGTTCGTCGGGTGTCCAAAAATCCACTCTCGTCCTTTCGGAACGCGTTGCTCGTGGCTAGCGGCAGCTCGGCGCTGGTCCGCGTGGCGGCGTATAATCGGCGGCAGAGGATTCTGACGTTAGGAAACCATGACCGATAGCATGCAGCAGATGGCGCTCGACACGCTCGGCGCCTATTTTGGCTACACCTCGTTTCGCCCGGGGCAGGACCGCATGGTCGATGCGATCCTTGGCGGCCGCGACGCGCTGGGCGTTATGCCCACGGGCGCCGGCAAGTCCATTTGCTACCAGGTGCCCGCGCTCATGCTGCCTGGCATCACCTTTGTGGTGAGCCCGCTGCTGTCGCTTATGGAGGACCAGACCCGCGCGCTGCTCGCGGCGGGTGCACGCCCCAGCTATCTCAACTCCAGCCTTACTCCGGCCCAGCAAAACACCGTGCTCAAGCGGGCGCGCGAGGGTCGCTACCAGCTTATGTACGTGGCGCCCGAGCGCCTGCTCGAGCCGCGCTTTTTAGCCTTTGCGCAGGAGGCCGCGGCGGACGGCGGCATCGGCGTGCCGCTCGTGGCCATTGACGAGGCCCACTGCGTAAGCCAATGGGGCCAGGATTTCCGCCCCGCCTACCTGCAGATTCGCGAGTTCATCGATTCCCTGCCGCAGCGCCCCATCGTGGCGGCCTTTACCGCTACGGCGACCGAGCGCGTGCGTGCTGACATTCAGCAGATGCTCGGCCTGCAAAACCCCGCGTGCGTGGTGACGGGCTTCGATCGCAAGAACCTCTACTTTGGCTGCGAGGAGATGGGCGACAAGGCTAAGGCCGCCTGGGTGCGCGACTATGTGATCGCGCATTCGAGCGAGAGCGGTATCGTGTATTGCTCGACCCGCAAGACCGTCGATGCGCTCGCGAGCGAGCTTGCCGAGGCGCTGGGCCCCAGCGGCATTCGCGTTGGTCGCTACCATGCCGGCATGGGCAACGACGCCCGTCGCCAAAGCCAGCGCGCTTTTATCGACGACGATATTCAGGTGATGGTCGCCACCAACGCCTTTGGCATGGGCATTGACAAGCCCAACGTGCGCTACGTCATCCATAACAACGTGCCCGAGAGCATCGAGGCCTACTATCAGGAGGCAGGTCGCGCCGGCCGCGATGGCGATCCTGCCAGCTGTCACCTGCTGTGGAATGGCAACGATTTTCGCATGCGGCGATTTTTGATCGACCGCGGCGATGCGGCCGACGAGGCGCTCGACGATGAGCAGCGCGCGTGGGCGCTCCAGAATCGATACCGCCTGCTCAGCCAGATGGAAGGCTACTGCAATACCACCGGCTGCCTGCGCGAATACATGCTGCGCTACTTTGGCGACGAGGCCGCGGCCGAGCATGCGGCCGTAGGCGGCGCTGTCACGGACGACGCCGAGGGCTGCGACAACTGCAGCAACTGCCTCACGCAGTTCGAGGTCGAGGACGTCACCGATATGGCCCGCGCCACCGTGCGCTATGTGGCCACGCGGCCCATGCGCTTTGGCAAGTCGCTCATCGCCGATGTGCTTCACGGCGGCAACACCGAGCGCATTCGCCAGATGCATCTGGACGAGGGCCGCGGCTACGGTGAACTGTCGAGCGAATCGGTCGGGCGCATCAAGGACATCATCGGCCAGCTGTGCGGCCGCGGTTATTTGGCAACCTCGCAGGGGCAGTACCCGGTCGTGGGCCTGGGTCCGCGTGCCGGCGAGGTCGAAGAGGAGGCGTTTGCCTTTACCGTTAAGCGTCGCGCGTCCAAGCGCAAGGCCTCGGCCCGCGCTCGCCGTGCGGTGGATCTGCTGCGCGAGGAGGCCGAGCTGGATCAGCGCCCGCGCGTGGGCGACGATGCCGAGCTGTTCGAGCGCCTGCGTGCCCTGCGCAAGGAAATCTCGACCGAGCTCGAGATGGCGCCGTACATGGTCTTTTCCGACAAGGCCCTGCGCGGCCTGTGCCGCCTGCGTCCGCAGACGCGCGACGAGCTGATTCAGGTCAACGGCATCGGCGAGAAAAAGGCCGATGCCTTTGGCGAGCAGTTTATGGCGGCGATTGAAGAGTTTGAGTCCGAGCATGCGCGAGATGGAGCGTAACGATGGCAACTGACGATAAAACCGAGCGTGCCGACGTGTCCGCCGTGCCGCTGTACCAGCAGGTCATGGACGACCTAAAGGGCGAGATCGCGCGCGGCGTGTACGCGCCCGGCTCGCGCATTCCTTCCGAGATGGAGCTTGCGAAGTCCTACGGCGTGGGGCGCATTACCGTGCGCCGCGCCATTGAGGAGCTGTCGCGTGCGGGGTATCTCAACCGCCAACAGGGGAGGGGCACCTTTGTGTGCGCCCCCAAGCTCAAACGCAAGATTCGCCAGAAAGGCGATGTCCAGAGCTTTACCGAGGGCTGCGCCGCCAACGACATGGTGGCCGGAGCACGCTTGGTGTCGCGCACGGTGGTCGCGGCGACGCGCGAGGACGCGGCTTTTTTTGGCGTGGAGCCCGGCTGCGAGCTTATCGTGGTCGAGCGCGTGCGCACGGCAGATGGCGTGCCCGTCATGCTCGAGAACAACGCCTTTGTGCTGGCCGATCATCCCTACCTGCAGACGTTGGCCGATAAGGACCTCGCCGATAACTCGATCTTTGCGTTCGTTGCCGAGCATTCGGGCCGCGCACCGCTCAAGTCCGACCCCTGCACCGTGGAGATTGCGCTTGCCGATGCTCAGGCGGCCCCGCTGCTGGAGGTGCCGGTTGGCGAGCCGCTCTTCTATATGGAGGCGTACTTTACCGATGCGGACGGGCGGCCCCTGCTGCTCGGGCGCCAAAAGATCGTGGGCTCGCGCTACTTGTTTGACATCTAACGCCCATAGACAGAACAACATAGAACAAATTTGCTGAAACGACTTCACCTGTGACAGTTCGCATGTTATAAATAGGACAACATAGAACGATCGCAGGTACGAGCTGTCGTCGTTCAAAGCCGCCACACAAGGAGGAGCGTCACGGTGAACGCACACGATCTGATTCAGGAAATTATCGAGCGCAAGGGTAAGATCGAGAACGTCTTTTGGATCGCCTGTGGCGGTTCGATGATCGACCTGATGCCGGCCAACGAGCTGCTCAAGCGCGAGGCCACCACGTTTGCCTCGACGGTCTACACCGCGCGCGAGTTTTGCCTGATGGCCCCCAAGAGCCTGGGGCCGAAGTCGCTCGTCGTCGCCTGCAGCCACAGCGGCAACACGCAGGAGGTCGTCGACGGTTGCGAGATGGCGCTGGCTGCCGGTGCCGAGGTCGTGGCTATGACCGACTATGCGGGCTCCAAGATCGACAACGGCAAGTGGACCACCTGGGTCTATCCGTGGGGCAAGGGCGAGTCGCAGGCCGAGGTCCCGCAGGGCATCGGCGTTCTGATGGCTGCCGAGCTGCTCGACCAGCAGGAAGGCTACGAGGCGCTCGCCGACATGTATGCCGGCCTTAAGCAGATGGACGCGCTGCTGCCCGCCGCCCGCGAGAAGGTCAACGCGGAGCTGGGCGACCGCTTTGCCGAGCTCTGCCAGCAGCACAAGTTCTTCTACATCCTGGGCTCCGGCCCCAACTTTAGCCAGACCTACGCTATGGCCATCTGCTCGCTCATGGAGATGCAGTGGCAGCACTGCTGCTACATCCACTCCGGCGAGTACTTCCACGGCCCCTTCGAGGCCACCGAGCCCGGCGTGTTCTACTTTGTGCAGCTCGGATCGGGCGAGTGCCGTCCCATGGAGGAGCGCGCGCTCGCATTCCTCAACACGCATACCGATACGGTCATGGTGCTCGATGCGCTCGAGTACGGCGTGGGCGAGGTGCCGGCCAGCGTGCGTTCGTTCCTGGAGCCGATCTTCTTCTACGCGATGAGCTGCGAGCTGCGCGCCGCCCGCGGCAAGGTGTTCGACCACAGCCCCGAGGTTCGTCGCTATATGGGTGTCGAGCAGTACTAGGTACCGGGAAAAGTATTCACCTTCGATTCGCAAGCGAACAGCGTGCGTAAAAAGCGGGCCGCGTCGGTGGGTTTCCGGCGCGGCCCGCTCTGCATTGCATCTGTGTGTGCAAAGTATTGCGTCAATCGACGACCTACTTGGCGTCGTAGGCCTCGGCATCCCACCAGTCGAGCTGGGCAATGTTGTCACGGATGTGCTGGCAGCTCTTGTGGAAGCCTTCGAGCTCGTGCTCGGAAAGGTCGAGCGTGTAGACCTCCTCGACGCCCTCGGCACCGATTACGCACGGCAGGGAGGTAAAGATGCCCTCCTCGCCATACTGGCCGGTCATGAGCGTAGAGGCCGAAAGCACGGCGTGCTCGTTGTGCAGCACGGCGGCGCAGACGCGCGCGGCGGAGTTGGCGACGGCGTACTCGGTGCACTGTTTGCCGGCGTAGGTCACATAGCCGCCCTTGCGCGCGAGCTCCTCGACCTCCATGTGGTCGAAGGCGTACTTGTCGGGGTTCTCGGCCTGAAGTTCGTTGAGGCTCTTGCCGGCGATGGTCGCGGCTTTAAAGGCGGCAAGCTGGCTAAAGCCGTGCTCGCCGATCATGTAGGCGTCGATGGACTTGGGGCTCACGCCGATCTTCTTGGAGATCTCGGTGCGCAGGCGGGCGGAGTCCAGACCGCAGCCCGAGCCGATGATCTTCTTGGGATCGTAGCCGGTCAGGTGCCACAGCTCGGTGCACACGACGTCGCAGGGGTTGGAGATGCTCACGAAGATGCCGTCAAAGCCGGCGTCGACGATGCGCTTGGCAAAGGTGCGCGCGGCGTCGGTGGTAAAGAACAGCTCGCCGTCGCGGCTGCCAGCGGCCAGCGCGACCTTGCCGGCGGCATTGACGATGACGTCGCAGCAGGCCAGCTCCTCGTAGTGGTCGTAGCAGTTGACGATCTTGGTGTTGTACGGGACAAACGAAAGGGAGTCGCGCAGGTCCTGGACCTCGGACGTCACCTTGGCCTCGTTGATATCGCACAGGTACAGCTCGTCGGCAATGCCCTGCATAAGCAGGCTGTTGGCAACGTGTGCTCCTACGTGGCCCTGGCCGACCACACCGATCTTACGCGTCTGGTACATATACGTATCCTTCCGGCCGAGTTTTTCGCGTCGAACCATTGTAGCGTCCTGGCGTCACTTTGCTAGACTAAAGTGCCGTAGATTTTTGGGACATGCCTTAATTTCTACTTTTGCGGCGTTGGAGGGTAGATTTTTGGGACCTACCCGAAAATCTACCGCTGGGCGATGTGCTCGCGCGGATGGGGTCGCTCGTTGTACCATAGCTGCAACTGACTCGTTAGGAGCTTCCATGCCCATTCGCATTCCCGACGCCCTCCCTGCCGCCGCGCAGCTCGAGAGTGAGAACATCTTTGTCATGACCGAGTACCGCGCGCTGCACCAGGACATCCGTCCGCTGCGCGTGCTCATCCTTAACCTCATGCCCACCAAGATCGCCACCGAGACGCAGATCATGCGCAAGCTCTCCAACACGCCGCTGCAGGTGGAGGTGGACCTGTTGCGCACCAAGACGCACGAGGCCACGCACGTGAGCGCCGGCCACCTGGAGATGTTCTACCGCACGTTCGACGACATCCGCGATATCCACTACGACGGCCTGATCATCACGGGCGCGCCGGTGGAGCAGATGCCGTTCGAAGAGGTCGACTACTGGCCCGAGCTCTGCCAGATCATGGATTGGTCTACCACGCACGTGCACTCTACGCTGCACATTTGCTGGGGCGCACAGGCGGGGCTCTACCATCATTACGGTATCCAGAAGCACGATCTGCCGGCAAAGGCGAGCGGCGTCTTTGAGCATTATCTGGTGAAGCCGCAGAGTCCGCTGGTCCGCGGCTTTGACGACCGTTTCTATGCCGTGCATTCGCGCAATACCGATGTGCGCCGCGAGGACGTGGAAGCCGAGCCGCAGCTCGAGGTCGTTGCCGTGTCCGACGAGGTGGGCCTGTACATCGTCAAGTCGACCGACAGTCGCCGCTTCTTTGTATTTGGCCACCCCGAGTACGATACCGACACGCTGCGCCTGGAGTACGAGCGCGACGTGAAGCGCGGGCTTGATCCCGAGGTGCCGGCACATTACTTCCCGGGCGACGACCCCACCGCCGAGCCGCGCAACGTCTGGCGCAGCCAGGCTCAGCTGTTTTACACCAACTGGCTCAACTACTACGTCTACCAGACCACGCCCTACGACCTGGCCCGCGCCGGCGAGGAGCACTAGGCTGTCGGGAAGTACGCTGGCATTTAGGCGTTGACGATGTTGGGCAGTGGCAGGTCGTGGGCGTCGGTGGGAACGTGGTCGACGCGCTGCTCGTCAAAGGCGATGCCGATGATTTGGCATGCGGGCGAGACCGTGGGTAGGTAGCGGTCGTAGCAGCCGCCGCCGTATCCCAGGCGCGCACCGGTGCGGTCGAAGGCTACGAGCGGCACGACGACCATGTCGAGAGCTTCGGCAGGCACGATGGGGAAGCGGATGTTGTCGACGTCCGTGGCTGCGAAGGCCCGCGTAGGGTGGGCGATAAACGGGGTCTCGGACGCATTGCAAGCAGAGACTGCCCGCATGCACATGCGCTGGCCATAAGCCATGGCGTCTGTTGCCGAGAGCATGCACGGATAGGCCGCGCGCCAGCCGCGTTTGGCGGCCGCGGCGGCAAACGCGGCTGGGTCGACCTCGGAACCCATGGCGGCATAGACGGCAACGGTGCGCGGTGCCGCGGCACCCAAGCGATCCAGCAGCTCAACAAGCCGCGCGCATACAACAGCAGACTTCGCTGCCCGAACATCCAGATCAAGAGCATCGCGCCGAGCAATCACCGCCCGCCGCAACTCAGCCTTATCCATTCCAGCCTCATCTCCCAAACCTACCAAAAAAGGGAAAGGTTAATTTTGACAGGTTTTATCTGGGCAAACGCGATATGGGCAGTAAAGTCACCGCAAATAAGCCTGCGAACTGCGCCCTTTGTGGTTGTTTGGGCCTATGCGTTAATGCTATAACGCCGCAGCGATCGCTTCAGTCACAAACTTATTGAGTGACTCACCCTTCTTTGCCGCCGCCAGCGCTGCTTGCTTGTGGAGCTCAGAGCCCGTTCTTACGTTGAACGAGCCCTTAAAAGCCCGCTCGGGTTCCTTGCCCTTCTCGGCGCAAAACTCAAGGTAATCGTCGACGGCGTCGTGGAAGCATTGCTCCACTTCTTCAGCCGTGGAGCCTTCAAATACGATTGCGTCCCTAATGCCGGCGACCATACCTGTTAGCACATGCTGTTCGGCATCGAACTCGACCGGGGCGAAATAACCCTTGTATGCCAAAACGTTACTCATGACTACCTCCGACATCTTGCAGAAAGCGAACGATGTTTCGAATGGTCCCCGCTGTCAATTCGTCAGATGGATGAGGCGTGTGCATTACGAACATCCTGCCATCTGATGGCCTGTAGAAGCGAACGCGCGATCCGGATGTCTTGCCTTTGCTGTCCATTTCAAAGCCATATGAAGCCATAACTTTAAGAAAGTCAGCGAATCTATACGTTGAAGGACAGCTAAGCAGCTGGGCGATGAGTTTATCGGATCGAGTCATCCCGCCTCACATTCTGCAACTATATTCTAGTTGCAATTTCAGTTTGATGCAAGCACCTCTACTATAGAACATGTGTGCGTATAGAACAAGTGTTCGAATCACAACTGAGGAAGGAGACAGGCACCTTTGTGGTGGTCTGTGCTGTGGAGTGGGCGTCTGCGGCGGTTCGTCTCAATCTGTAACAGTAACTCGGCAAAATTGGACCTAGATGTTACAGATTGAGACAAACCGCCGCGGTGGGCTGCGCCGCCCCGCTCAAACCGCAGAAAAAAGGTAGATTTTTAGACATGTCCCAAAAATCTACCTTTGCCGTGCGTTAGCCCATCAGGTCGACGACGTTAAAGTCGGCGTTGCTCTTGGCGATGACGTCTCGGCCGCCAAAGACGCAGGTCGGCGACTCGGCTGCGATGCGCGTCACATCGGCGCCGAGCGAGCGCAGTTCACCGGGCGTGGCGGCGAGCATCTGGGCGCGGCGCTTCTCGCGCGCGTTGGGATCGAGGCCGGCCAGGTAAGTCGTGTTGCGGCGCTTGGTGAGCGCGTAGGGCTTCACCGGCGCGTCCATGCCGCTCACGCAGCTCACGATAAAGCCCTCAAAGGCGGCTTCGTCGGGTTCAAAGCTGCCGAGCCATTCGCCCGCGCGCGCCACGCGCTCAATCGAGGGATCGATTGCCGGGTCGCGGTAGGTGTAGAACGCCGCCTGGCGCTCGCCGGCCGCGCGGAATCCGCAGCCGTACGCGCCGCCCTTTACGCGGATCTCGTTCCACAGGTAATCGTAGGAGAGCGCGTTGGCGGCAACCGCCCAGGCGCCCGTCACGTCGATGCCCAGACGGCGCGGGTCGCATGCGCTTGCCGCAAAGCAGATGTCGCTGGGGATGACAAAGGCCTCGTGGCGGTCGCGCGGCACCGGCACCACGAGCGCGTCGCGGCCGGCAGCGCCGCCGCCAGCGTCCGCGCTCAACCCCAGGTCGCCCGCGGCGGCCCAGTACGCGTTAAAGTCTTCATCGCTGCCGGTAAAGCTCGCCAGGCAGCCATCGGCCACAAAGATGCGGCCCGCCAGCTCGGCAAACTTGGCGCGCAGGCTATCCAAGCGCTCGTCAAAGTGTTCGAGCAGATCACGCAAGAACAGGTAGAAGTCCACGCCCGAGAGCTGTTCGCGCACCACGGCCGAAGGCGAGCTGTAACTCATCGCGCGACCGAGTGCTGCCGAGTGGCCGTTGTTGATAAAGCCCTGCTCAAGCCCAATGCGAATCTGCGTGAGCACGTCGCGCACGCGATCGGCGTCGGCATCGAGCAGCAGCGTGCTCGACCACACCTCGCGCGGCAGGTTTGCCAGCGCATCGATCTTCTCGGACAGGGCGCCGGCGCTTACCAGCAGGTAGGGGCGCACGCCGTCCACGTCGGGCTGCGTCATGACCTCGGTCGTAAAGCTCAAAAAGCCCAGCTTGCCGGCGATGAGATTATCGAGCTCCTCGGCCGAGTGCTCGCTCGTGGGCAGCTGCTTGAGCAGGCGGCAGAGCAGGGTCACGTAGGGCAGGTCCTCAAACGCGACGCAACCCAGATCGAAATATTGCATGGCGTAGGCCAGGCGGTTGGTGGGGATGTCGTGGCGCAGGCAGGGGATGGGCGCGGTTGTGTCCACGACCAGCGGCGGCTCGGGGCGTGCCTCGCCAATGTCGGACACGCGCAGGCGCGGCAGCGTGGCCTTGGCTTCGGGCGTGTCCTCGGCCTCCTGCGCGGCACGCAGCGCGGCCGTGCGCTCGACCACGTCGGCCAGCTCGGTATCGGTCATGGCATCGCGCTTGGCTGCCAGCTCAGCGCCCTCGGCGCCCTCCGAACCGGAGCCGGCGTCCACCGGCACCAGCTCGACGAGCGCCATGTGGTCGTTTTCCAGCACCAGCTCGCGCAGCAGGTCCTCAAAGTAGCTACCGTCCAGCTCGCCGCGCAGCTCCTCGTACACCGGACCGTACTTGAGCGCCAGCGTCGCGGCGTTGTCATCGTAGAGCCAGGTGCTCAGCGCGTCGCATGCAATGGCCACGCCGTCGGCGATGCCGTAATCACGCTGGCGCAGGTCGTACTCGTTGCTGCTGATGATGGCTTCCAGGCGCTCGCGCGGAACGCCATGCTCGCACAGGTCGCGGCAGGCGTCTTGGAACACGCGGCGCAGCTCGCGCGCCACACCGGGCTGCGCGTTTTGCAGCATGATGAGCTCGTAGGGCTGCAGACTCTCGGCCGCGGTGTAGCTCACCACGTTGCCGCCCAGGCCGGCGGCCAGGATGGCCTTCTTAACCGGCGCCTCGTTGGAGCCCAGCAGCGCCTCGAACAAGATATCCGCAGCGATCGTGCGCTTGCGATCGAGCGCGCTGCCCAGCACAAAGCCCAAGCCCACCAGGGCGTTCTCGGGCGTGGTGGCCATCTCGACGCGCTTGTACTCGCAGGCCACGGGTGCCTGCACGCCCAGCGGATTGGGCGCCAGCGTGGACGGGTCTTCGCCGGCGGCGACGGCTGCGTCCATGCGACGGCTCGCGGCGCTCGACTGCGACAAGTAGCGCTCGTCCAAAAAGGCCAGCGCGCGGTCCACGTCCAGGTCGCCATAGAGCGTGATGTAGGAGTTGGAAGGGTTGTAGTGGCGTGCGTGCGTGTCCAGGAACTGCTCGTAGGTGAGCGCCGGAATCGCGCGCGGGTCGCCGCCGCTCTCGTGCGCATAGGCGGTGTCGGGGTAGAGCGCGGCGTTGACGGCGTCGTCCAGCACGCTCATGGGGTCGGACAGTGCGCCCTTCATCTCGTTGAACACCACGCCGTTATAGCGCAGCGTACCCTCGCGTAGGCTGGCGGAGCTGTCGCCGTCCTCGCCCTCGACGCCCTCCGGCAGGTCCAGCTCGTAGTGCCAGCCCTCCTGCTCAAAAATGGTGGGCTTGGTATAGATAGCCGGGTTGAACACCGCGTCCAGGTACACGTCCATCAGGTTGTACAGGTCCTGCTCGTTGGTGGTGGCAACGGGGTAGATGGTCTTGTCGGGGTAGGTCATGGCGTTGAGGAACGTCTGCATGGAGCTCTTGATCAGGTCGACAAACGGCTCCTTGACGGGGAACTTGGCCGATCCGCACAGCACCGAGTGCTCAAGAATATGGAACACGCCGGTGGAATCGGCCGGCGGCGTCTTAAAGCCGATGGCAAAGGCCTTGTTTTCGTCGTCGCACGCCAGGTACAGCAGGCGAGCGCCCGAGGCGGTGTGGCGCAGCACGTAAGCGTCCGAGTCGAGCTCGGGCACGGTCTCGCAGCGCTCGACGGCAAAGCCGTGGCAGGTGGTGCCGGGCACCAGCAGCGCGGCGGCAGCGGCGCGAGGGTCGGTTGAGGTGGTGGGCATATGCAGTCTCCTTTGACGCCCCAGCGGGGGCGAATCGAGTCGAATCCCCGAGAGTATACCCATATGGGGCCGCGGCTCTGCGGCGAACTGGAGACGATGCCGGCTGATCGTCGACCATCCGCGGTTCGCCTGCCGCAGAAGCGAGGAAATCCGGACGCGCGAGCGTGGAAAATTGGACACTCGCCAAACGAGAGTGGATATTTGGACGGACGAGCGAGGATTTTCGGACACCTATCGAACGAGAGTGGATATTTGGACGGAATATGTCGCAAAAGCCCAAAAACCGTCCAAATATCCACGTTCATTTTCCGACCGTCCAAAAATCCACGCTCACGTATCACTCACGTATCTCTCGTCTCTCACTCATCTCTAATACGAGAGATAACAGAAAGACGAGAGATAATTATGAGAGATAACTGAACAGAATAGAGAAAAATCAATCGTGATATTGTTTCAATATCGATTGTTCTACCAGCAAAAACATGTTTAAATGAAGCAACTAGCAGACATCCTATCTCTCATCTCTCACTCATCTTTAATATGAGAGATAACAGAAAGATGAGAGATACTTATGAGAGATAACCGAGAGATGAGAAGTGTCCGTCTGGGGTACACCCGCAGGATCGAGCGAAAGGACGTGCAGATGAACGAAAACGAGCTGGTCGGTCTGCTCGAGTCTTTAAGGCGCATGGGCTCGGACGATCTTAACGTCGAGGTCAAGGAGAGCGCCACGACGCTTTCCCGCGACGTATGGGAAACGGTCAGCGCTTTCGCAAACACCGCCGGCGGCATCATCGTACTCGGAGTGAGCGAGCGCGCGGGTTTTGTCCCAGTTGCAAACTTTGAGACCGAGAAAGTGCTCAACCAATTCGTGGCGGGCATGGGCGATGCCGGCGGTCGCGGAAAGCTGGCCAATCCGCCCAAATACACCATTGAGCGCGTGGAGCTCCAGGGCACCGTGGTTCTGGTCATCACGATTGAGGAGCTCGACCCGTCGAGCAAGCCTTGCTATGTCATAGAGCGGGGCGCCCAGGGCGGCAGCTACAAGCGCGTCGATGACAAAGACGTGCCGCTTTCGTCGACCGAGGTTTTGGCGCTGTCGTCATACGAACGGACGAGTCCTAGCGATCGCGATACGGTGCCCGGCACGAGTGTGGGCGATCTCGACGAGTCGCTGGTCGATCGCACGATAGAGCGTGCCTATTCGTTGACGCCTCGAGCGATGCGCGGTGCGACGGACAAGAAGACAAAGATGGAGCGCCTGAATCTCCTCGACTTCCAGGGCAATGTTACCAAGGCCGGCCTCCTTGCCGCGGGCGTTTACCCTCAGCAGTTCTATCCCAAGCTCTTCATTGATGTGGCTGTCCATGCGGGAACTCAGAAGGGCATGGCGGGGTCGCTGAGGTTCATGGACCGCACAATCTGTGAGGGAACGTTGGGCGAGATGATCTCGGATGCCGTCGCAGCCGTCGCCAAGAATTTGCGGCGAACCTCGACCGTCCAAGGCGTCTCGCGTGTCGACTCGCTTGAGATTCCCGAGGAGGTTCTGCGCGAGGCAATCGCCAACGCCGTAATCCATCGAGAATACGGGGATCGGTTCTGTGGACAATCGATTGCCGTCGACGTCTTTGATGATCGTGTCGAGGTGACGAATCCTGGCGGCCTTTACGGGGGAAAGACTCGCGAGAACTTGTTTGACGGCAGCTCCCGATGCCGTAACGCGACGCTTGTGAAGCTCATGTCGATTGTCCCGCTGCCGGATGGCGCAGGTTCGCCGGCTGAGGGCAATGGCTCGGGCATCCCGATGATGATCGATGCCATGCGCGCGCATGGTCTGGCCGAGCCCCTGTTCTGCCCGGGATTCGATCGGTTCAAGGTCGTACTTTACCGTTCAAAGATCGAGCCGGTCGATCATGGCGGGGGCTTAATTGTGACGGCACTCAAACACTACGGCGAGCTGGGGACGCGCGAGCTGGCAGAGCACACAGGGCTCACAATTTCCCAGGTTAGGTCGCGCGTCAACGCGCTCATTGCTCAAGGCGAGCTTGAGCCCACGGCGCCGGCGACGAGCCGCAACCGCAAGTATCGACTGTCGGAGCGCGTGGGATAGATGCGTTAGTGGACGAGGCGACCCAATAATCGACTCTCGATTGGCGTCCATTAAGGTAAAGCGGTTGTTGCCCAGTCGACGGTGATGCTAAAGACTCGGCTTACGCCGGCATGGCCCCGAACCCGTCCATCAAGAACAGCCTAAGAACCAGCTTGATGACATATCCCGGTTTGACTTCAGCCGTGCCAAAGACGCTGCGCTCGGCGAGCTCGCTGCAGTATGCATAGATGTCGCGGATAAGGTCCGCGCCCGAAAGCGTAAACATGTAGCCTGCGTCCGAAAGCGCATTGGGTGCGGCGGGCAATTTGGTCATGCGACAAAAGGTCAACAGGTCGGGCGCCATAGCGTCCTGGTAGCCAAGATGGCTGCCGTCTTCTTGTGCGACGAGTTCCAGCTGGCGTACTCGATCCAGCGCCGCTGCCAGCACAAAGCTCGGTGTGGGAGCATTGACGTCCTCCGTGCTCGCCACGAGTCTGCCTGCTGCCTGCGTGACAAGCCAGGCGACCTCGCGCTGGCAGCGCACGGCCTTGCGTGTAACCGGCTTGATGGACGAAGAAGAAACGCTCCCCTTAGGCGGATTCGAAGCAGCTATAAGGCCCTCCCATGAACGACCCGGTCCAACAAGCCCGGATGAAACACGTGCTACATCAGTATACAGGGAAGTGGGACAGCGGGGTACAAGCGCGCCAGCGGCAAACCGAGAGCATCAACGACGTGCCGATCGCGGAATGAGACCTCGTAATAATTGACTCTCGGCCATATTATTGAGGGGCATGATTCGCGTTCGTATGGTTGTAGGTGCTGGCGATGAACGACATTGACCTTGCTGTTCCGTTGATGGATGGACCAAGCTATGACCGCGCCTGCAGTCTCGTGCCTTCCGAATACGTTGAGGCATGGGAGTGGTTTCTGGGTGAGGAACAGCGCGGCGGCGTTTGGACCAGCCTTCCGCACCACACCAAGGAAGATAGCCCTCAGTATCAGTATCGTTTGAGAATTGGCTCGGACTTCTTTCCCGTAACGCGGGATTCAGGGATCTTCTGGCCGGGCCAGGATCGGGTGAAGCAAGATCCCAATAAGATCTTTGCGCTTTCGGTCCATAACTCTAAAAAGAGCTTCTATACCGATGTTCCTCCGCTCTATTTGGATGACGGCACGTGGGTCATTAAGTATTCGGTTCAAGCGCCGGGCACCGTTGGTTCTCGAGACCAAGACTATAACCGGAAAATGCTCAACTGCATGGAATGTGGCGTTCCAGTTGGAGTCATATTTGCAACTGAGGTGGGCTATAAGGTGCTTGGCCTTGCGTTTGTTGAACGGTTCGAGCCCGAAAACGGCTGGTTTGTTCTGCATGGTCCCGTTCATAAAGGCGGGCCTGACCCTCGTTTTGCGTCCGACATGAGCTATCTGAAGCACATGCCAGTCGACATTGAGTTTGCCGGACGGGATGCGACCGATGACGAAAAAGTTCGCTATGCGTTAAGGCGCGAGCGACTGGGGCAACAATGGTTCCGCAAGCAGCTCGTTGCCGCCTATGACGGCCGTTGCGCGGTGTCGGACTGCGGCGTCAGCGAAGCTCTGGAGGCTGCACATATCGAGAATTACTCGGGCCCTAAATCGCAAGTTGCCAGCAATGGCATTCTGCTTCGGCGCGACTTACATTCCCTATTTGATGCTCATCTGATTTCGTTTGAGCCTGTTTGCGGTGAATATCGGCTGTGCGGATCGTACCTGCTGGATAAGACCGACTACGCTTCCTTTGCAGGTGCGACGCTAAGGCAGCCGAATGAGCGTCAGTGGCGACCCAATACGGCGTTTCTTGAGGCCCATCGCATTGAGTTCGATCGCTCGGAAAAGAAGCGTGAAAAGGCGGGGATTCTGCCGTATTAGCGTATTTGGCTTTGGTGGTCTTTTAAGATCGTGTTGTTTGATCGGATCGCGTGGCGATGCAATTTCGCGCGCACTTGCTGGTGCATGCTCTTCCTGGTTTCAATTACGGGAAGGGAGCGAGCGTGAGCTGGCGAGGCGATGTCGTGATGGGGAAGTACGGAAAACTGCCGCGTGCCCTTATCGACAACAATATGTTTCCGAGCGTAGAAGTTGATTGCGGGTCGTTTGTCGTCGCCTGTCCTTGTTGCGGCTCGCAAATACCGTGTCTCGACATTCGGTTCATCGATGCGCGCGACAGACTCAGCGACGAAGTGAGAAAACGGACAGGCGTTCATATGCCGGTGTACCCGGAGAAATGCCCTGTTTGTGGCCTCGATATCGTGTACGACGCCGGCGACGAGGGATAGGTGATGCGGAGGAGCTGGCTGTGAAGGCCTCTCCGTCCCTACAAATAAATCCCCTCACCGAGCTGCTTGTGGAACTCGGCGTGATGGTCGCGTGCCCAGGTAAAGAGCGCCTGGTCAAAGTCGGTACGCGCGGCCGGGACGCCAAAGACGCCGGCAACTTCGACGCGCACAAACTCCAGTGCCGGCAGCTTGTTGATGGCAGTGAGGGCAAACGGGGATGAGGGCTCCTCGAACAGATAGCGGCTGCCTTGCAGCGCATCGCAACTGGTGCACGTGTTGCCGAGTGACGGGGCTTTGGAGGCTCGCGCGCCCACGGGCTTGTAGCCGCAGCGCTTATGAAGGTAGTCGCGGATCTCGCCCGGTGCGCAGCCAAGAGCGGGCACGATGGCGAGTGCGTTGGCGTTGGCCGTGTCGATGGCAATGTGCCCGGCTTTGTTGGGCGCGTGCGCGATGGCGATGCTCTCGTCGTTATCGGTTCGATAGGGAATGCCGAAGGCCGCGACCGAGGTCTCTTTGTGACACTTCCAGCACTCGCGCTTGCCCAGTACTAGATATATATACGGCGCCGAGAGGTCGGATCGGTCAACACCGGGCAGCCACTCGGCAAAGGGTTCGGGGTTGACGCCGCTAGGTACATACCAGATCTTCTTGGTTCGGTCCCATTTGGCGCCCAGCGCCTTGGCTTCTTCTTTGTGCGAAAAGGGAACATCGAGCTCGGTGCGCATGGCGGCTCCTTGGTGCTGCAGGTGCAAGTGGCTCAAGGATACCGCAGAGCGCAGACATCGCGGCGTTTTGCTGAGAAGTTGCGGTTCGGATGGGTTCGAGACGCGTTGGTCTCGGCCTCGGTGGCTATTGGGGCGGTTTTGATTGACTGCGGAGTCAGCCGGGATAGGCACTTGGGTTGCTGACGCGGTTTTGTGCATGGGCAGGGTGGTTGTTTGAGCGGTTGGAGCAGTTTGCGGCGCAGTTTTGTGCCTGGCTATTGTTGATGTTGGGGTATTGAATTTATTTGGCAGCCATTCGTCAGGTGAATTGATGCTACGTTGCGATGATGGTTGGAGCTGCCAGCGGATTTGGCGACATAAAACAAAACAGCCCAGAGACATAGCCTCTGAGCTGTGAACATTTGGTGGGCGTTAGAAGATTTGAACTTCTGACCTCTTCCGTGTCAGGGAAGCGCTCTCCCCCTGAGCTAAACGCCCTATCAAGGGTGCGCAAGTGCGCAAGGGATAATATAACGGAGCCTGAACTCGGTGGCAAGAACATTTTTAAAAATCGCTTGCATTGTGGTCTGGTGAGAAAAAGCCGCTCGCCGCCTGCAGGTGACCGTTTGCGGTCAAATTATCGACAAAGCGTAGACAGATTTGTGGCAAGGTTTCAGGGAAGTATGTGCTGGCTTCGCCGTCTTGCGCACGATTGCACGAGGCGTGTGCCGTTGTTTGAGTAGTATGGGGGCCGACAATGAACATGCTGGTCGTAGATGATGAGGCTGATATCGCAAATATGCTCGCGGAGTTTTTCCGCATGGAGGGTTACGAGGTTTCGGTTGCCCATGACGGGCCGTCGGCCCTGGCGGCGGCTTCTTCTGGCCCCACCCCCGATATCATGCTGCTCGATGTAAACATGCCGGGGATGGACGGCTTCGAGGTCTGCCGCCGCGTGCGGAAGCATGTGAGCTGCCCGATCATCTTTCTAACGGCGCGCGTTGAGGATATGGACCAGCTTGATGGTTTTGCGGCGGGTGCCGACGACTACGTGCTCAAGCCTTTTTCTCTCGAGGTCCTGGGTCGTCGCGTGGCGGCGCACATGGCGCGCGAGGGAAGGACTCGCGATCGGCAAAGCGACGGCGCCGTCCGCTTTTTTGGCGAGATGACCATCGATTACGCTCAACGCATCGTTGAGGTTCACGGTGCGGGTGGTAATCGGGATTCGTCCGCCGGGGGCGATTCGAACGCGGTGACCGTCGACTTGACCAAGCTCGAGTTCGACATCATCGCCCTGTTGAGCAAGCGCCCTGGCCAGGTGTTTGACCGCGATGTGATTTACGAGCGCGTGTGGGGATGGGACGCCGCGGGTGACCCGTCGCAGGTGCGCGAGCACATTCGCCGCATTCGCAACAAGTTTATGTCGGCGGGGATCGCGGACGACCCGATCGCAACGGTATGGGGCGTGGGCTACAAGTGGGTGGCAAAGTGACAGGTTTTGGTAAGGGCCCACGTGGGCGCCATGCGCCTCACGAAGACGGCCGAGTTGTCGCTTGCGAGGACGGTTGTCGGGACAATGGCGGTTCTGTCCGCAGGCGCGACCGCCGCGCAGCTCGCCGCGCCGAGCGACGCGCGGCCCGCGAGCTTGAGCGCGAACAGCTGAAACGTCTGCCGCGAAAAGAGCGCCTGCGTACCTGGTGGAGCCTGCGGCCGTTGGGCGTGATCTTCACGGCGTATCTGGTCGCCTATCTTGTTGTCGCCACGGTGCTTGCGCTGAGCGCCATTGAGGTACTCGCGGCTTGGAATAATGGATATTACGAACTCGAGGTGACGCTCGACAACGGTTTGACCGAGCACGGCGTGATCGATTCGGGCCCATACATCTACGACCCCACCTCTCAGCAGCTGCTTCCCGCATCCGAGCTCAACTTGCCAGGCGATGGGCCGTACGCGGTCTTCATTGCGACGGGCGATTGGGGGACCGGTAGCGATTACGTGCCGGAGGGCGGGCGCACCATCAGCACGCTGTACGCGACCGTCGACATGGTTCGTAGCGGCCAGGTGCAGCTCTACGACTGGGGGCTCAATTACAACGAGGGCTATCCGCAGGAGGAGATTCTCGAGGTGAACAGCACGATTCCAGCGGAGAACCTCGCCCGCTATGACGCGTTGAGCCGCGCGGGCCGCGCGCAGAGCGTGGAGCTGTTTGAAAACATGACGGGAGCCGATCTTGAGGAGACGTTTGGCGAAGGGCTCGTCTCGAACACTGCCTATTATGCGGCTTCACCGCCTCCCGATGGTCCGATGCCTTGGGTCCTCACGCTTGCGACGGGGCTTGTGCCCGTTTTGGCGTACGGCGGCCTGGGTTGGCTCACGTTCAAGCACTTCTACCGCGTTCACATCGCCGGGCCCTTGGGGGAGCTGGCGAGCGCCGCGGGGCGCATCGCCGGTCAGGATTTGGATTTCTCGATCGAGCGCGTGCGGGGCAAAGAACTTGGTCGCCTGTCCGAGACGCTGGAGAATATGAGGGCGTCGCTGCTCGATGCCCAGCGCGAGCTGTGGCGCACCGCCGAAGGGCGGCGTCAGCTCAATGCGGCGTTTGCGCACGACCTCCGAACGCCGATCACGGTGCTCAAGGGGACGGTCGAGATGGCGCAGATGCGCCTGCGTCGCGGCGATGAGCTCGATGTTGGTTCGTTGGATGCCCTGTCGGCCCAGGTGGTGCGTTTGGAGCGGTACGCAACGGAGATGGGAGGGCTGAGCAAGCTCGAAGATCGACCTGTAGACCGCAAGCCGCTGACGCCGCGGTCCCTTGTGGATGAGCTCGAGTCGCATGCGAACGAGGTTGTTGCGGCGCGCGGGGAAGGGCTCGCGTTGAGGGTTGCAATCGACGAGGGTGAAGATGGCGCCCGCGCCGACATGACCCACATCGATCTACCCCTGGTCGAAGAGGTTCTCGACAACCTCTTGAGCAATGCGTGCGGCCATGCGAAGGGCGTCATCGAGGTTGAGATTTCTGTTCGCGAGGGCAGGTTGGCTCTGAGCGTTGCCGATGATGGTCCGGGCTTTACGCCCGAAGCCCTGCGGCGCGGGTGCGATCCGTTCTTTAGCGAGAACAAATCTGCCGAGCATTTTGGGCTGGGCTTGAATGTGTCGAGCATTTTGTGCGGTTTACACGGGGGAGCGCTTGAGTTAGGGAATGGTTCGACCGGCGGGGCACGTGTGACGGCGACGTTTAGCACGGGCGGCGATGGGGACGAAACGGGGGAGTTGTGACGAGGGCGCGCGCTGCGCGGGCGTCGCTGGGCTCATCGAGCCGTCGGCGAACCAGTTACCTGCTATTACCTTAAGAATGGCTTACCTTAACGTAAGGCTTACTGAATTGTCATTGCTGGTAGACAAAACATAGACACCAAGTTGCGAAACTGTCCTTGTCAGGTACACAAGGAGGTAACGCGATGATGAGGATGCAGCCCGAAGCCGAAGGGTATTCCGGTCAGGTTTCTTGCGGGGGCGCCGCTCGCCGTCTTGACGTAAGCGCCTTGAGCGAGCTTCGCAATCGAGTCGCGGGCGCTCATGACGCGCTGGACGACGCCTCTTCTGCCGGCGCGCGGACCGCAAACGCCCCCTCATTCGCGACCGCTGCGGCAATGTCGGCCGAGGCCGTCGCAGAGGACGATGGTCTCGATGCCCGCCGTCGAATCCTGCGCCGTCGCGTGCTTTTGGCGCTTGCAGCCTCGGTCGCGATCCTCGCGACTGCATGCTGGGAATACCTTCCGGGGATCTTGGCATGGCTTGCAGACCCTCAGGCGGTTCGGTCGTTCGTCGCCGACCACAGCGTGATAAGTCGTCTCGTCATGCTTGGAATCAACGTCACTCAGATCTTCTTGGCCTTTTTGCCCGGCGAGCCTGTGGAGCTGGCGAGTGGTTACGCGTTTGGCTTCTGGGAGGGGACGGCGCTGTGTCTCGTCGCCTCGGGGCTGGCGACGTCGGCGATTTATTGGGCGACGCGTCGATGGGGCTGGAGCCTGGTTGGCCTCTTCTTCGACCGCAGCCTTCTCGACCGGTTTTCGTGGCTCAATAATGCGAAGCGACTCGAGCTGGTCATGCTGGTGATTTTCTTGATCCCGGGAACCCCGAAGGACTTCTTGACGTATTTCGCCGGCCTCACCAAGATGCGCTTCGCCCTCGTGGTGCTCATCGCAACGTTTGGGCGCATTCCCTCCATTGTGACTTCGACGGCCGCGGCATCCGCTGCGGGCAGCGGAAACTGGCTGGTGGTTGGTGTCGTCGTTGTCGTGTCACTGCTGTGCGTGGCGTTGGGCGGCTTGCTGTATCGTCGCCTGCGTGCCAAGGCGAGCTGAGGCGGCCGGCGAGGATGTACGGCGGCTGATGGGCCTTTTGCGGCTACATCGGACCGCCGGTCGCCACAGCAATCCAAAACCTCCCCAACATGTGCATTCTGAAATCGAAATCTTGCGGAAACGCGAGCAAAATGCACTGCTGGGGGAGGTTTCGAGGGTTTACGCGCTTGCGACTCCGCTATACGCTCCGATTGATGAAGAAATCGGCCATGGAGCAGAGCAGGTCAGCGGCGTTGTGCGAAATGACGCCGTTCTCGGCGAGCGCACGGCTGGTGTCTTGCGCCTCTTGCGCGAGCTTGAGTGCGAGATCACGACACGCGTCGATGCCCCCGCCGATCTCGATGAGCTCGACGGCGCGCGCGAGGTCCGTGGGATCGTTCGTTTTTGCTTCGAGCAGCCCCCAAGGGCCGCGGCCTCAGGTTCGACCGGCTGGCCTCGGCGGACCTGTCGCTGGCGATGTCGCACGTGAACTCCGAGCCCCGCGGCGCGCTCGGCTTCGCGACGCCCGCCCGCGCCTTCCGGGCGATGCTCGGCGCCGACGCGGAGGCGCTGCTGGATGCGTACGGCGTGGAGGACGTGCCCGTCGGCGAGCTCGACCTGACGCCGGGGCTCATCGCGCGGGCGCGCGCGGAAAGGGGCGATGCCCCGCTGTCCTAGCCTAAGGGAAAACGGAATAGACTGACCGACCGTTCGGCTGAGTCTGGGAAGAGGCGCCGGGCGGCGGGCGGAGCATGGCCACCGGACCCATCGAAACACATCTCCACCGTTCCTTCAACTGGGAAAACGGCGCCCCCGGGCCCCAGGAGGGGCCACGGGGGCGTTCGGCTAGGTGCGGGAACGGCCTATTTGCTCAATGTGTTCGGCTGAGATCGGAAATCAACCCTTGCATTGTGGAATTCGGGGGCTTTGTCATATCCATTTCAAAAGAGCCTGCTGCCGCGATTTGACTGTCGCATAATGCAAGGCCATTGCGGTACCGAGCTATGGAAAGACGCCTGCGGAATTGTCCTACCGATAAGCGGACAAGCCTCCGGCTGGTGCCTTCGCCGTGGTAAGGTAAGCCGAATTGTTTCCAGGCTGTTTCGGGGGAGTGGAATGAGCAAAGAGTGCGTCGAGCAGGTCGAAGGCGCAGGAGCTTCGGTGCCGATGACCGATATATCGAACATTGATGTGCCCGAGGGCACCGACGAGCTCAGCCGCAACACCCGCCGTGCATGGCGCGACCGCCTGAACAGCGCTTCGACGCGCAAGTTGATCATGGGCGTCTTGGCTACGCTGGTGGGCGGTTCGTTTTGGGGCTTCTCGGGCACCAGCGCGAGCTTTCTGTTCGATACCTACCACGTCGATACCTTGTGGCTTATGAGCGTGCGTCAGATTCTCGCCGGTCTACTCTTTATGGCCGTGGTTGTTACGCGCGACCGCGAGCGCCTGATTAAGCTCTGGACCACAGCCGCCGATCGCAAGCAGCTGCTGCTCTTTACCGCCTTTGGCCTGCTGTTCAATCAGTTTTGCTATCTTTCGGCCGTGCGTCTGACGAACGCCGGAACCGCGACGGTGCTCCAGTGCCTGCAGCTCGTTATCATCATGGGCTACACCTGCGTGACCGATCGCCGCATGCCGCGTACTCGCGAAGTCATCGGCATCGGTCTGGCTCTGGGTGGCACCTTTTTAATCGCCACCGGTGGCGACCCCACCAGCCTGAATATCTCGCCGCTCGGCCTGATCGCGGGTCTCATGTGTGCGGTCAGCGCTACATGCATGGCGGTGATTCCCGCCAAGATCCTGCCCGAATACGGCAGCCCCATCGTCACGGGCTCGGCAATGCTCACGGCGGGCGTGGTCTCGTGTGTCTTCGTGCAGCCTTGGGCGCATATGCCGGCGCTCGACGCTGCCGGCGTCGAGGCGCTCGCGGTGTTCGTGGTTATCGGCTCGTTTTTTGCTTACATGCTCTATATGCAGGGCGTTAAGGACATCGGCTCGGTACGTGCGAGCCTCATCGGAACTGTGGAGCCGGTTTCGGCGACCATCACCAGCGCCGTTATGCTGGGCACGGTGTTTTTGCCGACCGACCTTATCGGCTTTGCCATGATCATCGTGATGATGTTCCTCACGGTGTAGCTGGCGCCGCCGCCAAGACAGAAAAGGTGTTGTGCCACATTTTCGCCAATTGATGTCCGTGTCTGGAGTTTAGCTGTCGATGCCCAAAATGCCATAAACTAGCAACGTTATGGACTTTTTCATTGCGACTCAATTGCGAGGATTTCTTTATGGCTGGTAATCACTTTAAGGGCAGCGATAGCGGCCGTCCTGCAGTTCCGCCGCGTCCGAACGGGGCTGGTAAGGCCGGCACGCCGGGCGGCGCTGGACAGGGCGGTTCTGGTAAGCGCGTGTCCCCGGGCGAGACGGCGATGTTTACCGCTCTGTACGAGCAGTCTCAAAAGGCAAAAAAGACCGGCCGTGCAAGAGGGAATGTCTTTGCGGGCGGTGCAACCTCCACGTCGCAGCCGAGCGGGGCTCCTTCGGCACCTGCGAACAACGCAGGTGCTGTCAACGCCGCGAATACCGACGGCAACGTTAATGCCGGCAGGGCCGCCAACAATACTCCCTCTTCCGGTGGCGTGGGGCTTACGGGTAACCTTGGCACGATTTACACCGGCGCCTCCGAGACTGGCACGTTCGCCCGCCTGGATGATAGCGGTGTCGAGTTTGCGGGCTCGGGTTCCAAGGAAGATTATTACGATTTTGGCTTGAACTACGGTGGCGACGCTTCGTCGAGTTCGACCTCTGACGGTCTGGTCCGTCATCGCCATCGCAAGGGCGAGCGCAAAAAGCGTCACACTGGCGCCATTATTGCCTCTGTAGTCGCGGTGCTTCTCGTTGCGCTTGGCGCAAGCGGCTTTATGCTGCTTAACTCGGCAAAGACCGTAAAGAGCGAAGCGAAGGAGGCTGTCGAGATCGTCGGTGGCCTTAAGGACAAGGTCACGTCGGGCGATTTTTCGACGCTGCCTGACGACGCGAAGAAGATCGATGAGCTCTGCGACAGCATGAAGGCGGAGACCTCGAGCCCGCTGTGGACGGCGGCTTCGTTTATCCCGGTGTATGGCAGCGATATCAATGCGGCCCGCACCATGATCGACGCCCTGTCCGATGTCTCGAGCAACGCGCTGGTTCCCATGGCCGATAACCTTTCGCAGGCCACGCCCGGCAAGCTGTTCCAGGATGGGACCATCAACGTGTCCGCACTGCAGGCGGTCGCCGATTCGCTCTCCGATAGCTCGAAGGTGTTCAAGAGCGTCAACGAGAAGATCCAGGGCATTGGCGATACTCATATTTCCCAGGTGACCGAGTTGGTCGATAAGGCCAAGGACGGCTTTGCCACCCTCAACGGCGCGGTTGACGCGGCGGAGAAGGTCGCCCCCGTCCTTCCCCAGATGCTCGGCGCCAACGGCCAGACGCGCAACTACCTTGTGTACGCCATGAACAACGTCGAGATTCGTGCCTGCGGCGGCTTTGGCGGTTCGCAAGGTTTGATTTCAGTTACCGATGGCCAGATGTCGATCGGTGACTTTGTTCCCCGCATTGGACTCAGCGAGGATGAGGCAGTCGAGAGCGTCGACGAAGAGGATGAGGCGCTGTTCGGCAACCACAGTAACCTGTACAACTCGGGCAATACCTATTCGCCTGATTGGCCCCGCAACTCGCAACGTGTCGCAGCCCTGTGGAAATCTCAATATGGCCAGGACGTTGACGGTGTCGTGGGTATTGACCCGGTGTTCTTGCAGTACCTGCTGGGCCTTGTCGGTAATGTCTCGCTGCCCGATGGTACGGTCGTCGACGGTACCAACGCGGCGAAGGTTCTCATGCACGATGTGTATTGGAACTATCCGGTCGAGGAATCGGATGGCATCTTTGCGGCTGTTGCCAGCGCCGCCTTCGACAAGATTCTCGGTGGCATCGGTGATGTCGACGTTACAAAGCTTGTCGGTGCATTCGAGCGCGGTGCCGAAGAGGGCCGCCTGATCGCGTGGATGAAAAACGATGACGAGCAGAACGCTATCAAGGAGATGAACATCGACGCCTCACTGCCCGATCCGGATGATCCGAGTGCCGATCCCGTTGCCGGCGTTTACTTTAACAACCTGAGCTTCTCCAAGCTCGACTGGTATCTGAACGCCGACACGCAGATTGGCCAGGGCGTCAAGAACGGCGACGGCACATGCTCGTATCGCATCACCGTTACCCTGACGAACATCATGACGCAGGAGGAGGCCGGTAAGCTGCCCGACTACGTTGCGGCGAGCGCGCCCGATGCCGCGCGCGACGACGAGCGTCTGCATGTCTCGTTGTTTGCCCCGACGGGCGGCAACATTACTGATCTGACCGTCGAGGGCACCCAGTTTGGTCTTGGTGCCGCTACGTGGCATGGAATCCCCTTCTATTCGGGCACCGTCGACCTGCATGCTGGCGAGACGACAACGATCACGTATACGCTGACCACGTCGGCCGAGGCGGGGGACAAGCCGCTTGCGCTGCGTCAGACTCCTACATGCCAGGCGGCTCGCGACAGCGCGTCGGCGTAGGGTTTTTCTGGTAGCGCAGATAATCGAGTACCATTTTGGGGCGGACAGGCAATCTGTCCGCCCCTATTTTGTAAGGAGAGCGCATGAAGTACTTTGGCACCGATGGCTTTCGCGGTGAGGCCAACGTTGGGCTGACGGTAGAGCACGCTTATAAGATTGGCCGTTTTGTGGGCTGGTATTACGGCGCCAACCGCGAGCGCAAGGCGCGCGTGATCGTGGGCAAGGACACTCGTCGCTCGAGCTATATGTTCGAGGCGGCGCTGGTGAGCGGCCTGGTCGCGAGCGGTGCGGACGCCTATATGCTGCACGTGATCCCCACGCCGGGCGTAGCGCATCAGACCGTGGAAGGCTGCTTCGATTGCGGCATCATGATCAGCGCGAGCCACAACCCGTTTTGCGATAACGGCATTAAGCTCGTCAATAGCGACGGTTTTAAGATGGACGAGGACGTACTGGAGCTCATCGAGGACTACATCGATGGTAAGAGGGAGGTACCGCTGGCCACGGGCAACCACATCGGCGCCACGGTGGACTACATGCAGGGCCGCAACCGCTACATTGCTTCGCTCATCGCCAGCGCGAACTTTTCGTTGCAGGGCGTCAAGATCGGTATCGACTGCGCCAACGGCTCGGCTTCCTCGGTGGCCAAGCCGGTGTTTGACGCGCTCGGTGCCGACGTGCGCGTGATCAACGCCGCGCCCGATGGCTTTAACATCAACGTCGACTGCGGCTCCACGCATATAGAGCGCCTGCAGCGTCATGTGGTGGAGCAGGGCCTGGACGTGGGCTTTGCCTATGACGGCGATGCCGATCGCTGCTTGGCCGTGGACGAGCGCGGTCGCGTGGTAGACGGCGACCAGATCCTGTACGTGTGTGGCGTGTATCTGAACAAGCACGGTCGCCTTTCGGGCGGTACCGTGGTGCCGACGATTGCCAGCAATTTTGGCCTGGTCAAGTCGCTGGAGCTTGCCGGCCTAAGTGCCGTGACCAGCGGCGTGGGCGACCGTCACGTGTATGCCAAGATGCGCGAGGGCGGCTACAGCCTGGGCGGCGAGCAGACGGGCCATACGATCTTTGGCGATATCGAGCGCACGGGCGACGGCATTATGACCTCGCTGCGCGTGATGGAAGTGATTCGTGCCGAGCGCGAGACCCTCTCGCAGCTCACGGCTCCGTGCAAGCTGCTGCCGCAGGCGCAGGTGGCCGTGCACGTGGCGGACAAGGACGCCGCGCTGGGCAACATGGGTGTGCAGGCCGCCATCGCCGAGGCCGAGGCATCGCTGGCGGGCGAGGGACGCGTGCTCGTGCGCAAGAGCGGAACCGAGTCGGTGATTCGCATATTGGCCGAAGCCCCCGACCAGGCATCCGCCGATGCCGCCATGAAGCGCATCGCCAACGCACTCGAGGCTCTATAGGGCGCCTTTTGGGCTGTCTGACAGGGGGTTATAAAATGATGTGGCCAAAAAAGCAAAAATGAGTACTGTCACTAAATAAGTAACAGCAAATTTTGCCTCAAAAGGCCGTTTCGGCATTGCCTGAGCGTTATATCGACAGACATTGCTCCTCATATGTCCAATAAACAGGGTCGCGGATGAGATTAAATCTCATCCGCGACCCTGTTTTAGCCCGAAATAAATGCTATCAACTTGACAACAGTACTCATTTTTGCCTTTTTTGACCACAGCCTCTCCGGGGCAGTCACCCAGCACTTGGGGACGTTCCCTTTCTGCCGGCACTTGGGGACGTTCCTTATCTGCCGGCAGTTTAGGAACGTCCCCAAGTGCCGGGTTGTTGGCTGGCGAAGAGTGTCCCAAACGACTAGTCATTAAAGAGCGTCCCCAATGACTAAGTGAAGGGGGGCGCTGCGAATTGATTCCGCGGCGCTCCCCTTTGCGTTGGCGTGTCGGTTATGCCTTACAGCTGGTACAGCGTGGTGAACTTGTCTTGGAGGTAGCTGCAGTAGTAACGGGCGTCAAAGTCCATGCCACAGGCGCCCTTGATGAGCTCCGGCGCGTCCTTGGCGCGGCCCCACTGCCAAATGTGCTCGCCCAGCCAGGCACGGACGGGCGCCAGATCGCCGCTCGCGCAGGCACCGGTAAGGTCGACGCCGTCGCGGCACATGGCCGGCACAAACATGGCGTCGTAGGCGCTGCCCAGCGCATAGGTGGGGAAGTAGCCAAACGAGCCGCCGCTCCAGTGCGTATCCTGTAGGCAGCCGCGCGTGTCGTCGGGAACGGGAATGCCCAAGTACTCATCCATGAAGCGGTTCCAAAGCGCGGGGATGTCCTTGGCCGTGGCCTCGCCGGCAAACAGCATGCGCTCGATCTCGTAGCGCACCATAATATGCAGCGGATAGGTGAGCTCGTCGGCCTCGGTGCGGACCAGCGACGGCTGCGCGATGTTCACGGCGCGGTAGAGCGTGTCTTCGTCCACGCTGCCATAGACCTCGGGCGCGTGGCGGCGCAGTACCTCGAGCAGCGGCCCCATAAAGGCGCGGCTGCGGCCCACGGTGTTCTCGAAGAATCGGCTTTGGCTCTCGTGGATGCCCATAGAGGTGCCGCCCTCCAGGCACGTGCGCGCATAGGCGGGGTTCATGCCCAGCTCGTACATGGCGTGTCCCGCCTCGTGGATGATGCTGTAGACATTGGAGATACAATCGTCCTCGTAGATGTGCGTCGCGATGCGCGCGTCACCCACGGCAAAACCCTCGCTAAACGGGTGCTCGGTAAAGGCAAGCGTGGTGTCGTCCAGATTCAGGCCGACAAGCTTCATCAGGTCGAAGCTCATGGCACGCTGGGCAGCCTCGGGCACGTGGGCGTGCAAAAAGTCGGCGGCCGGCTGCTGGCCGCGCTCGCCGATGGCGTGCACGAGCGGCACGACCGTGGCCTTGACCTCGTCACAAAACGCATCGAAGCTCTTGGCGGAAAGGCCGCGCTCGTACTGGTCGAGCCAAACGTCGTATGGGTCGCGCTTGGGGTCCATAAGCTCGGCCTGATGCTTGAGCTGGCCCACAATCTTGTCCACATAGGGCTCAAAGCTCGCCCAGTCATTGGCCGTCTTGGCCTTGTGCCACACGGCGTCGGCCTCGCAGGTGAGCCTGGTCCAGGCCTCGGCCTCCTCGGTAGGGACAACGCTCGCTTCGCGCTGGTCGCGGCCGAGCACGCGGATCTCGTCGAGCAGCTGCGGGTCGTCTACATGTCCGCCTGCAACCGTCTCGCGCGCTAACGAGCGTACGAGCTCAACGGATTTCTCGCTGGTCAGCAGCTTGTGATGCTCGCCGGCAAGCGTACCCATGGCGTCGGCACGGGCGGCAGCGCCGTTGGCGGGAGCAATCGTCGCTCCATCGAACTCGGCAATCTTGAGCAGGTACTCGCGAGTCCACAGCTTGCCTTCGAGTTTGCGGAACTTTTTGACGGCCTTGTCGACCTTCATGCCTTTAGGCGTCTTGCCCGCTGCGGGCTTGGCCTTCTTATCGAGTTTCTTTCCCATATCGTATCCTTAATCTCGCAGGCCGAGCGCCGCAGGCGGGTGCACGGCCAGTTTGCACAGCTACCTGCTTTGTACCGGTTGATTTCCGATCTCAGCCGAACACATTGAGCAAATAG
>NZ_QSRC01000008.1:0-117767 GCF_003436895.1 Collinsella sp. TF09-1AT
TGAATGTGGGAGGTGTTCGGATAAAGTTGATAATCAAGGCCCTATAAACAACATAATTGGATGCCAGAGGAACGAGCGCGTCACGTTTTGTAGGGTAGCCGCCTCAGTTGCCATAAAATCAAAGCTCCTAGATAGCATTTAGGCTATTTTAACATCGTCCCCGGCGTAAAAAACTGTTACCCGAATTAATCAATGTGCCCCTTCCGCAAAAAGGCGCCACCCTGATCCTCCACTTTTGGAAGCGATAACCTGCCAAAAAGGGACAGGTTTATTTTGGCGGGTTTTATCTGGGCAAACGTCAACGGAGCCGCTTTCCCTTGCGGCGGCTTTCTAACAGCAAAACCAAGTGAGTAGACTTTTTGCAGGAGGCCAAGCACGCCCCAAAACGCCACAGCGCTGACCTGCGGTTATACCGCGCATTTGTCGCGATGTGCTCGGCAAATCCAAAAAAGTCTACTCACTTGCATCTGAAAGGCATCCGATAGACAAAAAACCGCTGCGGAGGGAGTCCGACTCCCTCCGCAGCGGTTGTTCGCAGTGGCTTTGCGATGGTTTTACCCGCTTGTTACTCGCTGTAGCGGGTGGCGATGGCAGCTTGCACCATGCCAGCGCTCATGAGGTAGGTCACCAGGAAGTAGCCGCCGTAGGCTGCCAGGAAAATCGCACAGGTAAGGCCCACCGTGCCACCGATGCTCATGTTGCCAAAGATGCTCACCAGCTCGATGATCACCTTGAGCGCCACAAAGGAGTGCGCCAAGCCCACTGCCAGCGGGAACAGGAAGAATACCGCTTGCTGCGCCATCACCGAATGGCGAATCTGGCGGTCGTCGCAGCCGATCTGTGCCAGCACACGATAGCTGCGGCTGCCGTCGGCCACGTTGGAGAGTTGCTGGATCGACAGAATCGCCGCGCATGCAACGACCAATACAAAGCCGATGTAGATGGCTAGGTAGCTAATAAGACCGTTCATTTGCGCTGCTTGCGCGTACATCTCGGAGCGTGTGATGAAGATTCCCCACGATCCCGGCTCCTTGCCGTCAACGAGCAGATTGTCGAGCACAGTGTATTTAATACTCTCGTCTGCCTCGGTCGTATCCATCCCCTGTTTGTAGTTAACGAGCAGGCTACTGGAATACGGCTGCAGATTGAGTTGGGACAACAGCTCGTCGGCAACGACGACGGTACCCCCGTTACTGCCCATCGCCGAGTTGGCGATGGCCGCCGTGTCCTCGTCCGACTTATCGGTTGCGGGCTTGAGCGTATGCCCGCCCAAGGTAAGGGCATGGCCGCCAGCCATATACTTGGTGTACAGGTCGACCAGCTCACCGCCCATATCACACGTAAGCAAGTACTGGTCGCGGCCAATGCTCACCGGCTCCTCGCCCATCATCTGGCGCAATTTGTTGTACTGACTTGCCGGCGTCACAGACAGGCCTGTCATGTCGGCGTTGCTGCCCTCGAACGCCTTGGGGAGCTTTTCGCCCATGGTCTTGCACATCTCACTTGGGATCACCGAAGGATTCGAGCCGCCAAGCGGGTAACTCAGATACGAATCGATCTGCACATGCTCACCGGCAACATCGGCGATATTGACCTTCTTGCCGGTCTCGTCGTTGTTGTCCGCCGACTTGTCCTTACGATCGCCGTGCCATGGATCGCCGTGCCATGCGGAGTACAAATCGACCGTACTATCGGCCAGCACCATGCGATCGGCCTCAGACGGATTGACGTACTCTTTGTAGTAGTCGAGCGTATCGGGCGTGTAATAGACATACGTCTGAGACACGTCAACAGGGTTATAGCGCTCCAGGTTTTCGTTCATCACATTGGCAATCGACATACCGCACGTCACCGAGGTAATGGCCAAGAACAAGATCATTGCGATGACGCCCATCGAAAAGCACACCGTATTGACCTTGGCCGAAAGCTGACGCACGGTAAACATATTGAGGCCGCGCCAATACACGCTGCGCAGGCTCTGCAGCAGTTTGATGAGCATGCCCGAAAGACCCCAGAACAGGGCAAAGGTGCCCACCGTAACCATGGCCGTGGTGATACCAAACTGATTCATGGCCTCCTGCAGCTTACCCTCCGTCGCGGTGAGCGGGAACCCATCGCGCAACAGGCGGTAATAGGCCACGCCCACCAGCACCACACCCACGGCAAAGATGGCAATCGCGATCCAGGGGTTGCGTGTCTTGATGGTCTCGTTGCGACGCTCGGCACCCATAAGCTCGATGAGTTTGGTACGACGCACGGCGCGGAGGTTCAGCAGTAGCGTGAGCACAAACATTACGAGCATACAGGCAAGGGTCAGGTTGAACGCATGCACCGAGAAAAAGAAGTGGAAATTAGCGATCTGCGTCTTAAAGAGCGAGGCGGTAAAGAACGTCATGAGCTGGGAGAGCCCCACACCCAGCATAATGCCAGCGACGAAGGCGCCGACCGAAACGATCACGGTCTCGAGCGCCATGATCGTGGCGACGCGCCCGCGCCCCATGCCGAGCACCTGGTACAGGCCAAACTCCTTTTTGCGGCGTTTCATGATGAAGTTATTGGCGTACACCATCAAAAAGGCCATGACACCGGCCAAAAAGTACGTCAGGTCGCCGAGCATACTGCCCATAACCTGCGCCAAGCCCTCTTCATCAATTCCGGCGATGTCGACCTGCATCGAGATGGTGTTAAAGGCATAGAAGACCGTGACGCCCAGGGTGAGCGTCAAAAGGTAGACGAGGTAGTCGCGGCCGGCGCGGCGGACGTTGCCCCAAGCGAGTTTACAGAGCATCGGAGCCCTCACCGCCCATCATGGCAACGACCTCCATAATGCGGTCGAAGAACTCTCGGCGGTCGGTGTCGCCGCGACGCAGCTCTGTGAAGATCTTGCCGTCGCGGATAAACAACACGCGGCTCGTGTAGCTGGCGGCAAAGCTATCGTGCGTAACCATGAGCACCGTGGCGCGCAGGCGGCGGTTGAGGGCCTCCAGGCTCTCGAGCAGCAGGCGGGCGCTCTTGGAGTCGAGGGCGCCGGTGGGCTCGTCGGCCATGATCATGGTGGGGTCGGTGACGAGCGCGCGGCAGGCGGCAACGCGCTGCTGCTGGCCGCCGGACATCTGGTAGGGGTACTTGTCGAGCACTTGGCTGATGGACAGGCGCGCAGCCACATCCTGCACGCGGGTCGAGATCTCCGCCGAGTTCATACGGGCGATGGTGAGCGGCAGGGCGATGTTCTCGCGCGCCGTGAGCGTATCGAGCAGGTTGGAGTCCTGGAAGATAAAGCCAAGCTCCTCGCGGCGGAACTGCGAAAGCTTGGCCTGCTTCATGCGCGTCACGTCCTGGCCGTTGATGCGGATGGTGCCACTCGTGGCGCTATCGATGGTCGACACGCAGTTGAGCAGCGTCGACTTGCCCGAGCCCGAGGCGCCCATGATGCCGACGAATTCGCCACGGTTGACGGTAAAGCTGACGTCGTTGAGCGCGCGGGTCACGTTGCCCAGCGCTCCATATACCTTTTCGAGATGCGCGACCTCCAGTACCGGGGTTGCCGTTTGCGTGGTTTGCATACCGAGTCCTTTCTTGCGATTAGTCTACGGCATCTATAGTCGCAAGAAGCCGAGTCGGCTACCATCGATATGGCTTACGCTTGCCTTACCGTTGCGTAAGGTAAGGGTAGTCTTTTTGGGACGGGGCTTTTTTAGCTGCCCCATCCGAAGCTTTTGAGGCATGAGGGCGCATTTGACATAGGGCAGCTAAAAAAGCCCCGTCCCAAAAAGACTACCCCGTCATGTAATGATGTTGAGAGAGGACTCCTGTTGAAGACTGTTCATGTTGCCGCTGGGATCATTCGCAAGGATGGATCTGACGAGCTACTTGCTGTGCAGCGCGGCTACGGCGACATGCAGGGACTTTGGGAGTTCCCGGGTGGTAAGCTCATGCGCGGCGAGACACCTGAAGACGCCGTGCGCCGCGAGCTCATGGAAGAGCTGCAGGTCAAAGTCACCAACCTGCGTGACTTCTACACCGTTGAGTATGACTACCCAGATTTCCACCTCTCAATGGAGTGCTACTACTGCTCGCTCGCCGATGAATCCGATGAGCCTCAGAAGCACGACCGCCAGCTCGATATCCGCTGGATTCCGCGCACCTCGCTTGCCACGGTGGAATGGATGCCCGCCGACAAGGGGCTCATTGATGCCCTGATTGAGCTGAAGGAAGATCGGCTTAAGGCCAACAGCACTGCCAACGACACCGAGGCCCCCACGACCGACGAGCCCGCTTCCAAGCCCAAGCGCGCACCTAGGCGCCGCAGCAAAAAGCGTCCCAAGCCCGGTCTGCTCGACGGCATCGATACCTCGGACCTTTCCGCCGACGAGCGCGAACTGGTGCGCCGTCGCGCTGCCATCAAAAAGTCCATGAAGGGCAACAAGCGTGCAAACACCAAACCCGAGCTGCTCGTTCGCCAGCGCCTGCGCGCAGCGGGCCTTACGGGTTATCGCTTGGAATGGAAGGTTCCCGGCAAGCCCGACATCGCCTTCCCCGGCCGCAAGATCGCCATCTTTGTCAACGGTTGCTTTTGGCATCGCTGCCCTAAGTGCAATCCGAGCCAGCCAAAACGCAATGTTGAGTTTTGGGAGGCAAAGTTCCGTCGCAACGTCGAGCGCGACCGCGCTGCCGTGGCAGCACTCACTCAAATGGGCTGGACGTCCATAACCATCTGGGAATGCGATCTCAAAAAAGACCGCATCGACGCCACGATGGAAAAGGTCATCGAGCGGGTGCGCGCCGCAGAGCCGCAGCGCTAGGAACGAGCCGTCCACACACCCCACACAGGCGAGCCACATCCACGTCACAAACCTTAGAAAGCCCTTAAGCCCAAAACCTTTCAAGAGTGTTACTCGATACCTCTGACCTGCGGTTTCATCGTAACGCCAAACCTCATTAAGCCTTTCTTTAGCGCTTCTTTGCGACGGCCGCGGCATAATACTGCCAACGCACGGGACCTAGCAGCACACCCCGCGCGCAATCTTTTGGTGGACATCGAGGAGGCCGCATAAGCATGCATTCTTCCAATGACGCAGCACAGCAGCCATCCCTAACACATGCAGACCTTTTCTCCTTCCCCCCGACACAGAGAGACGGTCTCCTCGACTCCCCCACCACAAAAGCCAAACGCTCAACCAATCAGAATCTCAACTTGCAAGCATCGTTCGAAAAGCTCCAAGCATCCCTAGACAAAACCTTCCCCAAGCAAGCCCGGGCATACTAGCCCCCCATCAACAAAGTAGCCCTAACGCTCCAATTTTCCGCCCAACGCCACAAGGGCGACGACCTCGAGTAGGTTAACCTGGGAGGGACGAGGGCTTAGCTCCCCAATCTTTCCGCAGGGGGCAAAAAGCCTCGCCGCACGAAGTGCGCAGCGAGGCTTTTTGCATGCCCGAGGACGATTGGGGAGCTAAGCCCTCGTCCCTCCCCGGGATATGTAGCGAGTCGGAGTACCCTTGCTGTTACTCCGCCTTGCCCACGGAGTTGAGGTTGGTCATGCGGATCTTAACCAGCTCGGTGATCTCACGCATACCCTCCTTGGCCGGCTTCTTGGGATCGAAGCAGGCGGGGTTCTCGGCCATGTAGGCCATGAAGCCCTTGGTGTAGGCCTGACGCAGCTCGGTGGCGTAGTTAACCTTGCAGATGCCGTTCTTCACAGCCTCGGCAACCTGCTCATCGGGCACACCGGAGGTGCCGTGCAGAACCAGCGGCACGTCGACGGCGTCGCGGATGGCCTTGACCACGGACTGCTCGATGTGCGGATCGCTCGTGTACACGCCGTGGCTGGTGCCAACGCCAATAGCGAGGGAGGTGCAGCCAGTGCGCTCGACGAACTCCTTGGCCTCGGCCGGATCGGTGTAGGGGCTCTCACCCTCAACCGCGGGGCCGTCGTCCTCCTTGCCGCCAACCTTGCCAAGCTCAGCCTCGACGGGCACGCCCATAGCGCGGCCAGCGTCGGCGACGGACTTGGTCAGGGCAATGTTGTCCTCGAAGGACTCGTGCGAACCGTCGATCATGACGGAGGTGTAGCCCGTGCGGAAAGCCTGCATGCAGCGGTCATAGCCATCGCCGTGATCGAGGTGCAGGGCAACGGGCACGGAAGCGCGCTCGGCGGCAGCCTTGACCATGCCGTAGAAGTAGTCCAGACCAGCGGTCTTGATGGTGCCCGGGGTGGTCTGCATGATGACGGGGGACTTGGTCTCCTCGGCAGCGGCCAGAACGGCCATAACAAACTCGAGGTTCTCGACGTTGAACGCACCGACGGCGTAGTGGCCGGCCTGAGCGTCCTTGAGCATCTTTTCGGTGGTAACAAGTGCCATGAGCGTTTGCTCCTCTCCCTCGCCCGCATCTGGACATCGGGCGTACGTGTCCGCAAGGCGGTTTACCTTGCGTTTTGCTGCGCCCATTGTATGAAATTCAGCGGCTTTGGATGCGTGAGATGGTGCCGTCGCGCGAGGTCGAGCCTTCATTTTTGAAAAGCAAACGGAAGGGTTTTGTGCCGAGCGCACGTGTTCGATATTGAGTTTTGAGCGTCGAGTGGCTTTCTTTTATAGAAAAGATAAGTAATCGAAAGGTGTTTTCTTACTCAAAAAGAAAATGAAAGAAAATAGACTCAACACAATTCCTGCAAAAATTGCCGAGAATGGAGCAGCAATGGCCCACGCAACAAACCGCGCCTTCGCCGACGAACGCCGTGCCGCCATCATGGAGATGCTCGAGCACAATGCCTCGGTGCAGGTAGCAGAAATCGCCCAGACCTTTGGCGTATCCTCCGTCACGGCCCGCGCCGATCTGGACGCGCTCGCCGAGGCTGGCAAACTGCGCCGCACGCACGGCGGTGCCGTCTCACTCCACAAGCGCCTGACCGTCTCCACGCAGGACCGGCGCATCAATGTCAATGTCGCCGCCAAGCAGGCCATCGCGCAAAGCGCCGTTGCACTCGTCAGCGACGGCGACACGCTGCTCGTCGACTCGGGCACCACGGCACTCGAATTTGTCCGCTTGCTCGACAAGCGCGACGGCATCACCGTCATTACCGCAGACATCACCATCGCCGATTACATCGACGAGAGCATGCCCTCGGTCGACGTCGTCATGCTGGGAGGGGCACTGCGCAAAGGCCATCGCTATCTATATGGCCCGCTCACCATGCAGGCACTTCAAACGGTTCACGCAGACCTTGCCGTCATATGCCCCGGCGCCTTTGTCCCCCGCTGCGGCTTTACGACTGACTTTCCTCAGATGGCCGAGACCAAAACGGCCATGATCGCCGCAGCCCGTCAAAGCGCCGCCCTCATGGACGCCAGCAAGGTCAACGGACGCGGCATGTATCGCTTTGCCGAACTGACCGATGTCGACACCGTCATGATGGATTGCGACCCCGACCATGCCGTTGCCACCTCAATCGCCGAGATTGCCGATGACGAACGCCCGAACCTCATCATCGCCAGCGTGTAAACAAAAACCACCACAAAGGTGCCTGTCCCCTTTGTGGTGGTTTGAGCGTTAAAAGCGAAATATCGCTATTTGGAAAGCTCGTCGGCGAGGGCTTCGATCTGTGCACGCGAGGTGTCGTTGAGCGAGCCTAGGACGGTCACCTTGTTCTGCGTCAGGGTGATGTCCTTCATGCCCTCGAGCTCCTTGGTCATAACCTTGGCAGCAGCGGGCGCCCAAGAGCCGGCCTCGACAAGCGCCACCGTGCGGTTCTGGTAGGCATGCTCGGCGAGCGTGTGGATGAAGGTGCTCATAAACGGGAAGATCTCGCCCTGATAGGTGATGGAAGCGAGTACCAGACGGTCATAGCGGAACGCATCCTCAACGGCCTCGGCCATGTCGTCGCGAGCCAGATCAAAGACGGAAACCTTCTGGCCGCGAGCCTCAAGCGCGGATGCGAGTTCCTCAACGGCGGCCTTCAGATGGCCGTACACGCTCGCGTAGGCAATCGTGATGCCGTCGTCCTCGGGCTGATAGCTCGACCAGGTGTTGTAGGTGTCGAGGTAGTAGCCCAGGTTCTCGGTCAGCACGGGGCCGTGAAGCGGGCAGATAATCTGAATGTCCAGATCGGCGGCCTTCTTGAGCACGGCCTGCACAAACTTGCCGAACTTTCCCACGATGCCAAAGTAGTAACGGCGCGCCTCGCAGGCCCAGCCCTCAGGATCCTCGATGTCGTTGGCGCCAAACTTGCCAAAGCCGTCGGCACTAAAGAGCACCTTGTCGGTGGCCTCGTAGGAGAAGAGCACCTCGGGCCAGTGAACGTTGGGGGCGCCAACAAACGTTAGGCTGTGGCCGCCCAGGTCGAGCACATCGCCCTCTTTGACGACCATCTTGCGCTCGGGGAAATCGGTGCCAAAGAAGTTGACCATCATGCGGAAGGCGCCCATGCTTGCCACGATCTGTGCCTGGGGATAGCGCTCCATAAAGGCGGCAATGCCGGCGGAGTGATCGGGCTCCATATGATGGACGACCAGGTAGTCGGGCGTACGGCCATCGAGCTCGGCCTCGAGGTTGCCGAGCCACTCGTCGACAAAGCCAGCGTCGACCGAATCGGCGACAGCGATCTTTTCGCCCAAGATAACGTAGCTGTTGTATGCCATACCGTTCTCGGACACGTCGTACTGGCCCTCGAACAGGTCGATGTCGTGGTCGTCGACGCCGATGTAGCGGATATCCTTGGTGATCTCCATCAGGCAAAACCTCCTAGATAGACAAAAGAACCCGTCTATCATAGCACTCGGCTGCATCCCAACAGCCATCTGCCGGCATCCTTATCGATTGTTATTGATGTTCAACATATCACCGTTGACCTGCGGAAACTATGCGCGCGGTGCCGCCGTACTATGTCGAACGATAAGCTGGCCGGGAATACGAATGGCAACGGTTTTGCCCGCCGCACCCGCCTCGGGAACCGCATGCTCAAACACCTCTCGTCCGCGCTGATGCAAGTCGAATCGAACGGTCGTGAGCTCGTTATGCGCGACAAAGTCGTCGAGTGAGTCATCGACGCCCACCACGCTCACGTCCTCGGGCACGCGCAAGCCGCTATCGCGCAGCGCGGCGATGGCGCCGTTTGCCATCTGGTCGTTTGCCGCGTAAATCGCCGTCATGGTGCGGTCGTGCTCGGCCAGGTACCTGCCGGCCTCGTAACCGCTGTTGGCAGACCAGTCACCCTCGAGCGGCTCTACCGGCTCGATGTGTTTACGCTCGAGTGCATCCTGCCAGCCGGCGCGACGAAACTGTTCGTCGACTGAGAACGACGGGCCACCAATATAGCGAATCTGCTCGTGCCCCAGCTCAAACAGGTGATCCATGAGCAGCAGCGAGCAGCCGTAATGATCGGAATCGACCGTGGTCACGCGCGGATGCGCATACATGGTGACGATAACCGTGCCAATGCCCGGCAGTGGATCAAACGACTCAAAATCGGGCGCCATGCGACTCATGCCGATGATGATGCCGTCCACCGGCAATGCAGCCATACGACGCGTGGCCTCGGCAAGCGAAAACTCCTCGGTCTTGGACATCTCGACCAGCGTGATGGCGCAACCGCGCTCACGGGCCGCACTGGCAATGCCGTCGATCATCGTCAGGTTACCGAACTTGGTGACATCGTTGACGCACAGACCGACCGAATGGTAGCGGCCGTCGCGCAGCGAGCGACCGGCATAACTCGGACGAAAGCCGAGCTCTTGCATGGCGGCCTGCACGCGCTGGCGCGTCTGTTCGTTAACGTTGGGCAAGCCGTTGGCGACGCGCGAAACCGTCTGCTGCGAAACGCCAGCAGCGCGGGCGACGTCGGCCATGGAGACCGGACGCGTACCTGTATCGTTGGACGGGCGCCTTGCCACAGGATCACCTTCACCCTTGCGAGATCTGAATAGCGTGCATGCCGGCCCGGGCAGAAACACACCCCGCGCCGAAGCCCGCTATCGTCGGACGCATGCTAACGTACTCTACTTTTCAATCCGCAACTCTTCTGCTCTATAAGTCCATACGGCAATACCGTTCACGGCTGAATTTCTACCGATTACCAGATTCTCAAAAAGTGATAAGTGTTGTGTTATGAGTACGTTAACATAGCCCGTAACGTGCGGCATCGTAGATGCTGAATTTACGCCGCTTCAGATTGTTAACGTACTCACTACGACGCAAAGCTCGTCAGTATGCGCCAAGGAAAGGACCCTCATGACCGCTCCCGACGAAAAGACACTCGCCACACTCACCAAGCTGTTCGAGGATGAGTTTGGCCCCATCGGCGATCGCCAGGTGCTCTATGTGCACGCGCCCGGCCGCTCCGAGATCAGCGGCAACCACACCGACCACGAGGGCGGCCACGTTATCGCCGGCTCGCTCGATGTCGCCGTCGACGGCATCGCCGTGGCAACTGATTCCAACAAGGTCCGCGTTGCCGACGAAGGCTATCCCACGTTTGAGATCGCGCTCGACACGCTAGACGTTCAGGAGTCCGAGAAGGGCACGTCCGCGAGCCTCGTCCGCGGCATGGCCCACGAAATCGCTGCTCTGGGCGTTGAGCCCCAGGGCTTCGACCTCGCCTTCACCTGCTCCGTCCCCTCGGGCGGCGGTCTTTCGAGCTCCGCTGCTGTCGAGGCGGCATACGGTCGTGCCATGGAGACGCTCTGGGGAGCGCCCGCCATCGAGCCTGTCGCGCTCGCCCAGATGAGCCAGCGCACCGAGAACAATTACTACGGTAAGCCCTGCGGCCTTATGGACCAGGCCGCCGTGTGCTTGGGCGGCCTTGCCTACATGGACTTTGAGGATCAGGCTCAGCCTAAGACCCAGAAGCTCGAACTCAACTTTGAAGATCACGGCTATGCGCTCGTGCTCGTTAAGGTCGGCGCCGACCACGTGGCCGCCACCGACGACTACGCCGCCGTTCCGCGCGAGATGCAAGACGTCGCCGCCGAGTTTGGCAAGGCACGCCTGTGCGAGGTAAACGTTGCCGATTTTGACGCCAAGCTCCCCGAGCTGCGCGCCAAGCTGGGCGACCGTGCCTGCCTGCGCGCCGTTCACTACTGGTACGAAAACGGCCTGGTCGATAAGCGTTGGGCGGCCCTTAACGCCGGCGACATCGACCAGTTCCTGGTCCTGACGCGCGAGTCCGGCGCCAGCTCCGCCATGTACCTGCAGAATGTCGTTGCCAAGCTGGGATCTGAGCAGCCTTCCATGTATGCCCTGGCGCTGGCCGAGCACGTGCTCGACGGCCGCGGCGCCGTTCGCATTCACGGTGGCGGCTTTGGTGGCACCATCCAGGCCTTCGTGCCGCTCGACCTGGTCGACACCTTCATTGCCAAGATGAACGGCTGGCTGGGCGAGGGCTCTGCCCGCCACTACGCAATTTCTGACAAGGGGGCTTACGCGGCATGGCTGTAATGACCGACGTGCGCGAGGCCGCGCAGGGCCTGATTGAGTATGCCATCCATCGATCGATGATCGGACAGGACGATCGCATCTGGGCCTACAACACCATTTTGGAGTGCATCGGCGCCACGGGCCCCGCACTCGACATGGCTTGGGCGCTCAAGACCGAGAAGATTTCGCTCTTGCACCCCGATACCCTGCCCGACTTTGACCTGGAGGGCACGCTCGCCGCGCTTGCCGAGGCCGCCGTTGCCAACGGTGCTGCCGAGGACACGGCATCGGGGCGCGACCGCATCGCCATGCGCATCATGGGTATGCTCATGCCGAGGCCTTCGGTTGTAAACGAGGAGTTCAACGGCCGCATGGGCGTCAACGAGCCCCGCGCCGCGACCGACTGGTTCTACGGCCTGTGCTGCGACGCCGGCTACGTGCGCCGTGCCGCCATCGCGCGCAACATCAAATGGAGCACCCCCACCAACTGGGGCGATCTCGAGATAACCATCAACCTGTCCAAGCCTGAGAAGGACCCGCGCGATATCGCCGCGGCAGGTGCCGCCAAGAACACGGGCGAAAAGTATCCCGCCTGCCAGCTCTGCATCGAAAACGAGGGCTACCCCGGACGCTCCGCCGCAGCCGACGGCGGCGCTCATCCTGCACGCCAGAACCTGCGCATTATCCCCATCTCGCTCAATGGCGATCGCTGGGGCTTCCAGTACAGCCCGTACGCGTACTTTAACGAGCACTGCATTGCCATGAGCTCCGAGCATCGCCCGATGCACGTTGACCGCAAGGGCCTGACGTGCCTGCTCGACTTTGTGGACCTGTTCCCGCACTACTTTATTGGCTCCAACGCCGACCTGCCCATCGTGGGCGGCTCGATTCTGTCGCACGACCACTTCCAGGGCGGCGCGCACGAGTTCCCCATGATGCATGCCGCCGAGGTCTTGCAGTTTAGCGTGCCCGGCTTTGACAGCGTTACGGGTGCTGTGCTGCAGTGGCCGCTTTCGGTGCTTCGCCTGCGCTCGCATGACCGCGCTCAGCTGCTCGACGCTGCCGAGAAGATTATCCTCGCCTGGCGCGAGTGGACCGATGAGTCTGTGGGCGTCATCGCGCACACAGCCGATGGCATGGCGCACAACACAGTGACACCCGTCATCCGCCGCGTCGACTCCCGCGGCAATGCCGGCGGCAAAATCTACGAGGCCTACCTGGCGCTTCGCTGCAACATCACGACCGACGAGCATCCGTTGGGCGTGTTCCACCCGCATGCCGAGTATCACCACATTAAGAAGGAGAACATCGGCCTGATCGAGGTTATGGGTCTCGCCATTCTTCCGCCGCGCCTGGTTCCCGAGCTCGGTGCTGTCCGCGAGCACCTGCTGGCGACCAAGACCGATGCCAGCTACGACCTTGCCGGCGCGCTCGAGGGCGATAGTCTTTGCCGCAGCCACGCCGCATGGGCCGAGGATGTCTATGCCCGCCGCGCCGACGAGCTTACGGCGGACAACGCCATCGATATCCTGCACGAGGAGGTCGGCGTGGTGTTTGGCCACGTGCTCGACAACGCCGGCGTCTTTAAATGGGACGAAGCCGGCCGCGCCGCCCAGCAGCGCTTTATCGACTCACTGTAATGATCCCTTTCGGACGAAGGAAAACGGATCATTCCGTCTTCAAGACAACGGCGCCCGCCGGCAACATCGCCGGCGGGCGCCGTTTTTGCGTGTAGTCATTGGGGACGCTCTTAAACGACTAGTCAAACAAGAACGTCCCCAACGACTAATGACTCGAGCGTGGAAAATCTCCCACTTTGAGCTCGTATGGGCACCAAAAGCAGGAGATTATCCACGCTCATTCTATTAGGAGTCGCAACCGCTACAACTCTACGACCTCAACGCTGTTGTAGACCTCGTCCCAGCGGTCCATGACCAGGTGGCCGGTCTTGGGGTCCATGGCGTTGAGCTTGCCGCAGGTATTGGCAGTCTTGAGCACCGTGACGTCGTCGGCACCAGCAGCAATGGCATGCGCAAAGCCGGCGATGGTCGAGTCGCCGGAACCCGTCGCGTTCACAGCAGCAATCGCGGGCGTCTTGGCGCGGAATGCGCGACCCTCATGGAAGCCCACCGAACCGGCAGCGCCCATCGAAACGACAACCCAGGGAATACCGGCAAAACGGCCATCGGCGGCAAGCGCCTCGCGCAGAGCATCGACATCATCGGTCGTGAAGGACGTGCTCAGCAGACCGTTGATCTCGGTCAGATTGGGCTTCACAAGCTCGGGCTTGGCGTCGGACTCCAGCGCGGCCTCCAGCGATGCACCCGAGGTATCGAGCAGCACCTTGGTGCCCGCCTCCTCGGCGATCTTGACGAGCTCGGCATAGTAGCCGGCATCGACGCCACGCGGCAGCGAGCCCGAAAGCGTCACAACGTCCGCCTTCGCTGCAAGCTCGGCAAACTTGGCCGTAAAGGCCTCGAGCTCGGCCGGGGCGATCTGCGGGCCGCTCTCCAGCAGCTCGGTCTGATTACCCTCGTGCAGAATATTCAGGCAAATGCGCGTCTCACCGGCGATGGGCACAAAGTCGTTCTTGACGCCGTCGGCATCCATGAGCTCGGCCATATAGGCACCCATGTGGCCGCCAAGCAGACCGGTCGCGAGCACGTCGTCGCCCAGCTGCAGCAGCACGCGGCTCACGTTGAGGCCCTTGCCGCCAGCGGTCTTTTCGGGCGTCACACGGTTAACATCGTCGATGATCAGCTTGTCGAGCTGATAGCGCGTATCAATCGACGGGTTCATGGTAACGGTCAGAATCATATTGAACTCCTGTTCCGGGGCGGCATGACCCACCCCAAACATACGATAGCTCGTTAAAGGATCTCGATCTCAAAGCCGCGGGTGACGGTCTCCCCCGGCTTGGCCACCAGGCAGCCACGCTTGTGCTCTAGAATATCGTCCTCGTCGGAGCAGGTGGACAGGCCACCCCACGGTTCAATTGCCACAAAGTCGCCCTCGGGCTTGCTCCACACAATCAGGTACGGCATATCGGGGAACGTCAGGCGCACGCCCTTGTCCTCGGTTTTCTTGGTCAGCGTAACCACGCGGCTCTCGAGCACGTCGAAGATGGTCTCCGCGAAGTCGAAGAGTTCGTGGGTAAGCGGCAGGTTCTGGCCGATCATGGGGTTCTTGCTGCGATGCTCAACATCAATCAGGCCCGTCGAGGGAACGGCAGTACAGAGCTCGGCGGCCTCACGCTGCTCAAAACGGAGCTCGTAATCGTCGTAGGACTCGCCCTCGTCGAGCGGGCACTTAAAGCCGGGGTGACCGCCCACAAAGAACGGCATGTCCTCGGTGCCCTCATTGGTCACCTCGTACGACACGGCCACCTTTTCCGAATCGATCGTGTAACGAGCAACGATCTTGAACGGATACGGGTACTGCTCGAGCAACTCGGCATGGTCGGCAGAGCTTAGGCTCAGCGCAGCCATGTTGTCGCTCTGCTCCTCGAGCTTCCACTCCTGTTTGCGCGCAAAGCCGTGGCGGTCGAGGTTTACCTCGCGGCCGCCCATGGTCATCGCGCGACCGTCACGAAGGCCGCCGCAGATCGGGAAGCAAATGGGTGCCTGGCCCGACCAGACCGCCGGGTCACCCTGCCACAGGTACTCACGGCCGTTGGCCGCAATAGAAGTGAACGACCCACCCGCCGTGCTCAACGCCACACGAATCAAGCCGTTATCAAGAACAAACTCCATAGGAGCCTTCCCTTTCTTACGACAGCCCGCCAAGTCAATAGGGCTGATAGAAAACCGGCCCGCGCCTCATCACAGAAACGCGAGCCGTCAACGGACTAGTAAATTACGCCGGATACCCGCTAGTCATGGTATTCGCCGCGGTCCCACTTCTCGAGGAACTCGTCAAAGAAGTGCGGGTCGGCCTGAGCCTCGGCATCGGCCTTGTTGCAGGCATCGATCTTGGCAATCAGGGCATCGTGCTCGGGAGTCTTGTCGTAGGGCTCCTCCAGGAAAGCAAGCATGATGTCGGCCATCAGGAACTCGCCAGTGATCTTGCCGCCAAAGCCCACGATGTTGGCGTTGAGCTCTCGACGGGCATACAGGGCAGAGGTCATGTCGCGAACCAGGGCGCAGCGGGCGCCGGGAACCTTGTTGACAGCGTTGGTGATACCGATGCCAGTGCCGCACAGGGCCACGCCAAAGTCGGCCTTGCCGCTGGCAACAGCCTCGCCCACGGCCTTGCCGTAGATGGGGTAATGCGTACGGGTGTGGCTGTAGGTGCCGCAGTCGAGCACCTTGTAGCCAGCCTGCTCCAGGCGGTCGGCCAGATAGATCTTCTCGTCCGTAACGATATGGTCGCAACCGATTGCGATGGTCTTCTTCATCAGAACGTCCTTTCGTCTGAATTCACAAGTTGAGGTAGAAGTTCGAGTTCTCGGTGGCTCTCGTTAGGCCATCTTGTTGAGCATGTCGACACGGATCTGGTGACGGCCGCCGGCGTACTGGGCGCGCAGGAACTCGCGGGCGATCTTCTTGGCGACCTCGGTGCCCACGACGCCCGGGCCCATGGTGACCATGCGCGAGCCGTTGTGCTCGCGGGTCATGTAAGCGGAACGCTCGTCGGAAATGTTGGCGACGACCATGCCCTTGATCTTGACGGCAGCCATATAGGAGCCGACGCCGTACTTATCGAATGCGAAGCCCTGGGAATCCTTGTGCTCCAGCAGGTCCTTGGCAACGGCGGTCGCGGAATCGACAAGGTCCGCGGCAGGGGTCTCGGAATAGTCGACGACTTCGTGACCGTCGGCGATGAGCATCTCCTTGATGGACTCCTTCATCGACATACCGTCGGCATCGGAAGCGATTACAACCCTCATGACATCCTCCTTGAGAGATACGCAGGTGCGTAGTTTCTGTTTGGAAGTGTTGAATCGCGTTCAGGTCCGGGCATCTGAATGTGCGGTTCTTCACTGTTCTTGTTTATTTGAACACATTCGAACATTAACTGCAACAACTATTTGTTTGTCTTTGTTCTTTTTTGAACAAATACCATTCACGGGTGATTGCTGACCGTTTGGGTCTGGCGCGGACGTAGCGGCCATGTGTTCAACAAACAAAAGGGCGGCCGAGAACGCGTCTCGGCCGCCCTTCGGCAGTATGCCCCGGTTTATACAGCTGTTTTAGCTACACGGACTGCCCGCCCTTCTTGGCATGCTTGGACGGAGCGCTCAGAAAGCGCCCCGTTAAGTAGTTCGCCGGACCGGAAATATCGATCCCCAGCAGCGTGTGCCCCAACCACAGAAACGCCGCGAGCACCAGCAACGGAATAACACACGAGGTCACGATCATCACGATAACGCCTTCGATCAGATCAGTCACCTGCTGCACAATCTCATCGGTCATCTGCTTGGCGCCGCTGGTCACCGATGTGACAAGACCCGAGGCACCGTCGGCAAGCTGCTCAAGCACGTTCTTGGGCTCTGTGGACTCGGTCTTTTTCTTGCTTGCTTTGGAATTGTCGCTATCCGCCACGTCTGCAGCGTCGGCCGCCTTTTGCTCGGCCGCCTCGATGCTCACTCGATACGTTTCGTCGACCTTTTGCGATACCCACACGCTTGCAGGCACCAACGCCATGCCGATCATGGCGACTACCAGCACGCGGGTCGCCACGCGGCGCAGGACGGCACTCGTGCTCCAGCGTCCGTGAATGCCAAGCGAGACCGCAAAGAGCACCAGAGCAAACGGGATCAGGATGCCCAGGCCCACCGACCACAAGATGGTCAGCAGATATTTCTCGAGGTAGAGCACGGCAAGCACAATGCCCAAGTTGCCCGAAAGCTGGGCGAGCTGCTCGGCGACCGGCGTTCCCGTATCGCCCGGCAGCGCCGTAATGCCCGCAGACAGCGCCACGCACGAGGTCGTGAGCGCCAAAACGTTGCCCTTCTTTTGATCGATAACCTCGATGGTGGAGTCCCAAGTTTTGGTATCGGCGAAATGCGGACGAGCTACAAAGCCCAACAGCAGCGCCAGTACCACGAGCGCAACGATAAAGCCAATCTGCAGCTTTTTGTTTGCGCACACGACATCGGACAGGCTGGGCTGCAGCTCGGTTACTGTCGTGTGCTCGGTTATCTGGACAGAACGCCCATGAGCTACCTCGTGCGCGTCTCTTTTTTGTATTGACCCGTTATCCGGCATTTGGATACCTCCTCAGTCCGGCCTGTATTGCGGATGGAAGTATACCCACCCAGCGAAAAACCGAACGGAAGGGCGGCAGAGCACCCCAAGACTGTCCCCAACGACTAGTCGTTTAAGAACGTCCCCAATGACTAAAGGAGTGGCCCAAACTGCCGGCAGATAGGGAACGTCCCCAACTGCCGGATGCCGCAACTTAGAGGAGGACGGAAAAAGCCCTGTCGCGGGTTTGCGGCAGAGCTTTTGGAAGGGGACTTGATTGTGAGGACTCGTTAGGCGAGCTTGGCCTCGAGCTCGGCGATGCGCTTGTAGGCATCGATGGTAAAGCGGGCCTGCTTCTCCAGAATCATGGTGGTCATGAGGGTGTCCTGAGCGTGAGCCATGATGAAGGTCATCTCCATCTCGCCGCCGCCGGCCTCCTGCGACAGCAGCTTGGTCTGCGTGTCGTGAGCGCCGATGAGTGCATCGCTGGCATCCTTGTGCAGCTGCTCGGCCTTCTCAAAATCACCCTCGCGAGCAGCATCGAGCGCTGCAAGCAGATCGGTCTGGGCGTCGCCCGCGTATGCGACAATCTCGAATCCAACCATCGAGATTTCTTCTTTGGTTGCCATATTGCGTTCCTTTCACATATGAACCAATGGAGAGCATCGCGTCCGGGCATACGCGCTGCGTTGTGTATGACAGAAACATTAACATTCAAACAAAAAAGAACAATGCAAAACGTAATTTCGAGCTATGAACGGTCGATTTTCACCCGTGAACGGTTTTTAAACCAATTCGAACAATATCAAACACTATTAGCGGCAACCCAAACAGGTCCGTACCCTAGCGCAACTCTCGTACCGTATCGCCCGCTACGAGCACGCCGGGGATCAGCATGTGTTCCACGCCAGGCGTAACCCCCTCGGCGCCGGCGATCTTGTCGACCGCCCACATGCCGACACGCTTGTTATCAAAGCGCACCGTGGTCAGGCGACGATCGGACACGATGTCGCCCAGGCTGTCATCGACACCCACCACGCTCACGTCCTCGGGCACGCGCTTTCCGCGCGACTCGAGCCCGCGAATGCAGCCGTAGGCCATGGCGTCGTTGGAGGCATAGATGGCCGTGCAGGTCGGATCGTCTGCCAGAGCCTGACCGGCAGCATAGCCGCTCTGCGCCGTCCAATCGCCACGAATGAATCGCGGCGGCTCAATACCATGCGCGCGCAGCGTCTCGCGCCAGCCCTCCTCGCGCTGCATGCCCGAAAGCGAGCGCTCGGGGCACGAGATAAAGTGCACGGTCTTGTGCCCCTGCCCCAGCAAGTACTCGACGACCTGACGCGAGCAATCGAACTGGTCGTTATCGATCGTCGAGCACAGCGGGTGCTCCAACATGGTAACGAGCACCGTCTGCATGCCGGGCAGCGGCTCAAAGGTGCCAAAGTCCGCCGGCATGCGGTTCATGATCACGACCACGCCGTCCACCGGCAGCGCGCTCATACGCGACGATGCACTCTCGAGGGTATAGGGGTGTCCATCTACTTTAGTAAGGGTGATGGCATAGCCGTGTTTGTCGGCAGCGGCGGCAAAGCCCTCCATACGGTCGAGGTTGCCGGTACCGGTAATGTTGAACATGGCGACGCCGACCGTCTTGAACTTGCCGCGGCGCAGCGACCGGCCGGCAAAATTGGGGCGATACCCCAGCTCGCGCATGGCGGCACGCACGCGCTCCTTGGTCTCGGGGCGCACGCTGGGCGAATCGTGCACGGTGCGCGAGACCGTCTGCTCCGAGACGCCCGCGAGGCGCGCCACATCTTTGACGGATACCGATTTTTTAACAGCGGCCATAGGTCGATCTTTCTATGTCAACGATGCCATTGACGGCATCCTGCGCAGTCATTTTGAACACATTTAAGTATATCCAACGTCTCTCCAACGATACGCTTACCACCCAAAACCTACCGTTCACCGACAATTCTGCTTCGCCGAACGGCTTTTGTCGCCCAAATGTTAACGTTGCCATTGTGCAAACACAGAGCCACCGGGCAGCTCAATCGTTTACACGCAAGGAATCGACGGTCTACAGGCACAGGGGCCACCGATTCACATCTTTTTTTGTGTCGCAAAATGGCAACGTCAACATTTTGGCAACCAGATGTCAAAAGCTACCATCGTTGCTAACCCACCGACTCTTAGGAGCTTTGCATGGAGCAACTCATCGCCACCATCGAAAAAGGCCAGCCCTTTTTCAACGCGATCGCCCGCAACAAGTACCTCAAGGCGATTCGCGACGGCTTTATCTCCGTCATCCCCATCATCATCTTCTCGTCCATCTTCTGCCTAGTAGCCTCGGTCCCCAACATCTGGGGTTTCTACTGGCCCGATGACATCAACAACGCCCTGTGGAAGTGCTACAACTACTCCATGGGCATCCTGGCCATCGCCTGCGCCGCCACCACGGCCAAGCACTTCGCCGACGCTCAGAACCGCGACCTGCCCAAGAACAATCAGATCAACTTCATCTCGTGCATGTGCGCGGCCATCATCGGCTTCTTGCTCCTTTCGAGCGACACGATCGCCACGGACGCCGCCAGCGGCTTCAACACCACCTACCTTGGTTCCAAGGGCCTGCTGACCGCCTTTATCGCTGCGTTTGTGACCGGCATCATCTACAAGTTCTTCATTAAGCGCAACATCACCGTCAAGATGCCCGAGCAGGTTCCGCCCAACATCTCGCAGACCTTTAAGGACATCATCCCCTTCTCCGTCTGCATCACCGTCTTTTGGGTCTTTGACATCGTCTTCCGCGCTGCTTTTGGCTTCTGCTTTGCCCAGGGCGTCATCCAGGTGTTCCAGCCCCTGTTCACCGCCGCCGACGGCTATATCGGCCTCGCTGTGATCTACGGCGCTATGAGCCTCTTCTGGTTCGTCGGCGTCCACGGCCCCTCGATCGTCGAGCCCGCCATCGCCGCCGCCCTCGTTGCCAACATGACCGACAACCTGGCTGCGTTCCAGGCCGGCCAGCACGCTTCCGCTGTCCTGACCCAGGGTGCCCAGTACTTCGTCGTCTGCATGGGCGGTACCGGCGCCACGCTCGTCCTGGTCTTTATGTTCTGCTTCCTGGCCAAGTCCCAGGAGATGCGCGCCGTCGGTAAGGCCGCCATCGTCCCCGTGTGCTTTGCCGTCAACGAGCCGCTGCTGTTCGCCGCGCCCATCGTGCTCAACCCCGTCTTCTTTGTCCCGTTTGTCTTTGCCCCGATCGCCAACATCTGGATCCTCAAGGTCTTTATCGACTTCTTGGGCATGAACGGCTTTATGTACACCCTGCCTTGGACCGTCCCCGGCCCCATTGGCACCATCATGGGCCTGGGCTTCCAGCCGCTCGCCTTTGTGATGCTCGCCCTTATCCTGGTCGTCGACTTTGCCCTGTACTACCCTTTCTTCCGTGCCTATGACGCCCAGAAGTGCGCCGAGGAGGCCGAAATCTCCCGGGAGGAGCTCGCCGCCAAGAACGCCGAGAAGGCCGCCAAGCTCAACGACGCCTTCCAGGGTAAGGCCGACGCCAAGAGCGTTGCCGCCGGCGCCGCTGCCGAGGTCGTAAAGACCGACGCCGCCCCCGCTGCTGCCACCACCGAGGCTACGGCCGCCAGCGACCTCAACGGCAAGCGCGTGCTCGTGCTCTGCCAGGGCGGCGGCACCTCGGGCCTGCTCGCCAACGCGCTGGCCAAGGCCGCCAAGGAGCGCGGCATCGATCTTGAGACCGCTGCCGATGCCTATGGCAACCACGTGGACATGCTTCCCGACTTTGACCTGGTCGTCCTGGCTCCGCAGGCTGCCAGCTACCTGGCCGACCTGCAGAAGGACTGCGAGCGCGTGGGCAACAAGTGCGTCGCCTGCCGTGGTAAGCAGTACATCGAGCTCTCCCAGAACGGCGACAAGTCTCTCGCCTTTGTGAGCGAGCAGCTGTCGAAGTAAGCAACGCTTAGGGCCAGCCAGCTATCCAAGACAGGCTGGCCCTTCGATTTAAACGATTGGATCATCATGTCCGTTAACCCCGCCAGCGTCACCAACCCGCCCGCGCAGTTCCCCGAGGACTTTGTCTTTGGCGGCGCCACTGCTGCCTACCAGGTAGAGGGCGAGACCCGCACCCACGGTAAGGGCAAGGTCGCCTGGGACGACTTCTTGGAGGCCCAGGGCCGCTTCTCTCCCGATCCCGCCTCCGACTTCTACAACCAGTATCCGGTGGACCTGGAGCTGTGCGAGGAGTTTGGCATCAACGGTATTCGCCTCTCCATCGCCTGGAGCCGCATCTTCCCCGAGGGCACCGGCAAGGTGAACCCCGAGGGCGTGCAGTTCTACCACGACCTATTTGCCGAGTGCCACAAGCACCACGTTGAGCCGTTTGTCACGCTGCATCACTTCGACACGCCGCTGCCCCTCTTTGAAAAGGGCGACTTCCTCAACCGCGAGACCATCGACGCCTTTGTGGACTTTGCCACCTTCTGCTTTAAGGAGTACGCCGACCAGGTAACCTACTGGTTCACCTTTAACGAGATCTGGGCCGACGCCTCCAACACCTACATCGAGGGCACCTTCCCCGGCGGCGTCAAAGCTCATCTGGCCGAAGCCTTCCAGTGCGAGCACAACATGATGCTCGCCCACGCCAAGGCTGTACTGGCCTTCCACAACGGAGGCTTTAAGGGCAAGATCGGCGTCATTCAGTCGCTGGAGTTTAAGTACCCGCTCAACGAGAACGACCCCGCCGACATCAAGGCCGCCAACAACGAGCACGTGCTGCAAAACCAGTTCCTGCTCGACGCCACCTTCCGCGGCGACTATGCCCCCGACACCCTCGAGTGCGCCAACCGCCTGGCTGCCGTCTCGGGCGGCACCATCGAGATCCTGGACGAGGACCTCGAGATTATGCGCGAGGCAGCGCTCTACAACGACTACCTGGGCGTTAACAACTACCAGTGCCGCTTCCTCAAGGCTTACGATGGCGAGAACGACCTGCACCACAACGGTACGGGCGAGAAGGGCACCGGTCGCTGGCGCGTCAAGGGCATTGGCGAGCATGTGAACAAGCCCGGCATCCCCACCACCGACTGGGACTGGATCATCTATCCCGAGGGTCTGTTCGATCTGCTCGTCTACATTAAGCAGCGCTACCCCAACTACAAGCAGATCTTCATCACCGAGAACGGTATGGGCTACAAGGACCCCTACAAGGACGGCTTTGTGGACGACCAGCCGCGCATCGACTACATCGAGCAGCACCTGCGCTGGCTGCTTAAGGCCATGGAGGTGGGCGTCAACGTGGGCGGCTACTTCCTGTGGAGCCTGCAGGACCAGTTCTCCTGGACCAACGGCTACAACAAGCGCTACGGCTTCTTCTACGTAGACTTTGAGACCCAAAAGCGCACGCCCAAGGCGAGCGCCTACTGGTACAAGCACGTGGCGCAGACCCGTCGTCTGGACTAGTTAACGCCATCGGCTGCCGTGACCATCACGCAGCCGCGCACCTTACCATTCCCGATTGCATGGACACTGCGTCCATGCGCCTCTTTCCGTGTGGCGGATGCGACCTTCCCGGTGGATGCTTCAGCATCCTTGGTCGTATCCGCCGTTTTTGTTTTTGGGCGGGCTGGGCCGCGTTCGTTTGTCTCGATCTGTAACATCTAACTCGCTTTTGGCCGTCTAACTGTTACAGATCAAGACAAAGATGATGACTGGGTAGACAAAATCTCAATCTGTAACACCTGGTCGAGTTTTTGGGTCCTAACTGTTACAGATTAAGATGAACGAGCCGAGCACGTCTACGCCCGCAGATCCCGCACGCTCGCGCGCTCGACCAACACGCCCGAGACGAGCGTACGGCTTCTGGAGCTCGGGGCTTCCAGACCTGCGACGACCTCGTTGAGCGCACGGATGCCCAGCTCGCGGTGGCGAAACTTCACCGACGTCAGAATCGAGTTGGGAATCGTCTTGTAGAGCTCATCGTCGAAGCCGATCACGGACACGTCGTCGGGCACGCTGAGCCCTTTGTCACGTAGGGCCATCATCACGCCGTTTGCCATGCAGTCGTTAGCGGCGAGGACCGCCGTGCAATCGGGCTTATCGGCAAGCACAAGGCCCGCGGCATAGCCACTATCCGCATTCCAATCGCCTTGCAGGGGCTCGGGCGGCTCAATGCCACGTGCCTCGAGTGCCGCACGCCAACCTTTCATACGACACTGGCTCGACAGCGACTCTTTCTTACCAGAGACGAAGTACACGTTCTTGTGCCCGTGATTCAAGAAGTACTCGCACGCCATGCGCGCGCCGCCTTCTTGATCGTCACTGACGGTGGAGCAGGTAGGATGCTCCATCGGTGTGATAATCACCGTCTTGAGGTCTTTCGGTGCCTCAAAGGTATCAAAGTCATCGACCATCTGGCGCAGGTTGAAAATCATGCCGTCGACGGGAAGCTGCGACATCCTATGCGCCGCTTCGGCAAGGGTCATCTTCTCCCCCGCCCGCTTTTTGATCATCGTGAGAGCAAAGCCTCGCTCTTCGGCGGCATCGGCGATACCGTCGATCATGTCCACGGCGCCGCCCGACAAGTGGAACATCACCACGCCGATGCACCCGTAACGGCCCAACTTGAGTGAACGCGCGGCAAAGTTGGTTCGAAACCCGAGCGCCTCCATTGCGGAATGGACCCTATCGCGCGTCGACTCGCGCACGCTACCGGGCTCGTTAATCACACGCGAAACCGTCTTGAGAGAAACACCCGCGGCAATCGCCACATCGTTCATTGAGACATTTTTCTTGTCCATCGTTGCCACTACTTCTCCACTCGGTTCTCTATCGCTTGTTTTTTGCGTTCTAGCATACACCACCTGCCTGACTGATAAATCAACCGTTTACCGGACAATATCGACCGCTCACCCGTATATCCTTGTTGCTCTTCCAAAAATGTCTTACGTTGTCATTAACGAAATGACAACGTTGTCATTTCGCAATGCCTTCCTTGAGCAGGAAGGTTTCCGGGCAGTCCTGACCATCCATCGACGACCAGTTCCATCCACATGCATCGCGCATCAAGTAGCAAAGGAGCTCTATGGACGCCATCGTAAAGATGCTCGAAAAGCATCAGCCGTTCTTTGAGAAGATCTCGAGGAACATCTACCTCCAGGCTATTAAGGACGGATTCCTTGGGTGCATGCCAATCGTCCTCACCTCTTCGATCTTTCTGCTCATTGCCACCCTTCCCGGCGTAGTCGGCATCACGCTGCCCCAGCCGCTCATCGACTGGTGCAACAAGCTGTACAACTTCACCATGGGCGTCATGGGCATCATGGTTGCCGGCACCACTGCCAAGAACTTTACGGCTTCCATGAACCGTCGCATGCCCGCCGGCAAGGTGCTCAACGACGGCTCCACCATGGTGGCCGCCCAGTGCAGTATGCTTTTGCTCGCCGTTACGCAGTTCACCACCAAGTTCAACGGCTCCGAGCTTTCGGTCTTCGACTGCACCAGCATGGGTACGCGCGGTCTGTTCTCGGCCTATATCGCCGCGTTCATCACCGTGTGGGTCTACAAATTCTGCGTCTCGCGCGATCTGACCATTAAGCTGCCCAAGGAGGTCCCGGGCGCCATCGCTCAGAACTTCCGCGACATTATCCCCTTTGGCGGCGCTGTCATTATCTGCGGCATCATCGATGTGGTTGTGCGCAACCTCATGGGCGTTCCGTTCTCCGAGCTGCTCATCAAGCTGCTCTCCCCGCTCTTCACTGCGGCAGAAACCTATCCTGGCCTCATCCTTATCCAGGCAGCCACCGCGTTCTTCTGGTTCATCGGCGTCCACGGCCCTTCGATTGTCCAGCCGGGCATCGACCCCATCCGTCTTGCCAACCAGGCCGAGAACCTGCAGGTTCTGCTGGCCGGTGGCCACCCCGCCCACTCCCTCACCTTTAACATGTCGCTCGTGGGTGAGTTCGGCGGCACTGGCGCTACGTTCATCGTGCCGCTTCTGCTGATTCTCTTTATGAAGTCCAAGCAGCTCAAAGCCGTCGGTAAGGCCTCGATTGTTCCTGTTGCCTTTGCTGTCAACGAGCCGCTGCTCTTTGGCGCGCCGATGATCCTTAACCCCTACATGCTCATCCCCTTTGTTGCCGCCGGCTGCGTCAACGTGAGTGTTGCCAAGTTCTTTATCGACAATGTGGGCATGAACGGCTTCTCCTTCGTGGTGCCTTGGGCTACCCCTGCCCCCATCGGCATCTTCATCACCACAAACTTCCAGCTTATCGCCCTGGTGTTTGTTGCAATCATCATCTTGCTGGACGCTATCATCTACCTGCCGTTCTTGAAGGCATACGATAAGCTGCTCTGCGACCAGGAGGCCGAGCGCGCCGCCGAGCTGGGTCTCGAATCCGATGGTGCTGCCACCATCGCTGCCAACGCCCCTGCGCCCGCTGTCGAGCAGACCGCCGCTGTCACCGCTTCCGTCGAGCCGACCGCCGCTGTCACCGCTGCCGTCGAGCCGACCGCCGCTGCCGCCGACAGCAAGCCTGTCGCCGATCAGCCCGAGCCCGCCGCCGACGCATCCGCTAAGAAGGATGTCGACGGTCTGAAGGTCCTCGTCCTGTGCGCCGGCGCCGGCACCTCTGCCATGCTTGCCAACGCCATCAAGGAAGGTGCTGCGCAGACCGGAGAGAACATCGCCTCCTCCGCAGGCGCCTATGGCCAGCACACTGCCATCATGGATCAGTACGACGTCATCGTGCTCGCCCCGCAGGTTCGTAGCTACTACAACGACATGAAGGCCGACACCGATCGCCTGGGCATTAAGCTGCTCGCTCCCCGCGGTAAGGAATATATCGACCTTACTCGCGACCCCGCTGGCGCCATCAAGTGGCTCCGCGAGAACCTCGACTAGTTCCTCCCTCTGTTGGTGCCCGGATTCCCGGTTCGGGCACCTCTCCCTATTCGTATCCCACAGAAAGGATGACTCATGACCAACCCCATGCAGTTCCCCGACGGCTTTGTGTTTGGCGGCGCCACCGCTGCTTACCAGGTTGAGGGCGAGACCCGTACACACGGCAAGGGCAAAGTGCCCTGGGACGATTTCCTGGCTGCTCAGGGCCGTTTCTCCCCCGACCCCGCAAGCGATTTCTACAACAAGTACCCGGTCGATATCGACCTGTGCCAGCGCTTCGGCATCAACGGCATTCGTGTCTCCATCGCTTGGAGCCGTATCTTCCCCAGCGGCACTGGTGAGATTAACCCCGAGGGTGTTGCCTTCTATCACGAGCTCTTTGCCACCTGCAATAAAGCCGGCGTTATCCCCTATGTCACGCTCGATCACTTTGATACGCCCGAGGCCTTCTACCAGGACGGCGGCGAGGGCTTCCTGACGCGTACGACCATCGATGCCTTTGTCGAGTACGCCAAGTTCTGCTTTGCCGAGTTCACCGAGGTCAAGCACTGGTTTACCTTTAACGAGATTCCCGCGACCGCCGAGGGCAGCTTTATCGTCGGCAACTGGCCGCACGGCGAGAAGTATCGCCTGGACAAGGCCTTCCAGCTCATGCACAACATGATGGTGGCCCACGCCAAGGCCGTCGTCGCCTTCCATGAGGGTGGCTTTGAGGGCGAGATCGGCATTGTCCAGAACCTGGAGCCCAAGTATCCCCTCGACCCCAACAACGCCGCCGACTGCGAGGCAGCTCGCATGGCCGACGTCATCAACAACCGCTGGGTACTCGACGCCACCTTCCGCGGCCACTATGCCGCCGACACGATGGAGGCTGCGACCAAGCTGTCCCATATCGCCGGCGGCGAGCTCGACGTCCGCGACGAGGACATCGCCGCGCTGACCGCCGCGCTCCCCTACAACGATTGCCTGGGCGTCAACACCTACAAGTGCCAGTTCCTGCGTGCCGCCGAGGGCGAAAATGACATCAACCACAATGGCACCGGTGACAAGGGCTCCTCGCGCTGGTTCCTCAAGGGCGTGGGCGAGTCATGCGTGCGCGAAGGCGTACCCACCACCGATTGGGACTGGATCATCTATCCCGAGGGCCTCTACGACCTGCTGCTGCGTATTAAGAACGATTACCCCAACTACAAGAAGATCTACATCACCGAGAACGGCATGGGCTATAAGGACGACTTCGAGGATGGCTTTATCGACGACGCCCCTCGCATCGACTATATGCGCCAGCATCTCGCATGGATCCTCAAGGCGATTGACGGCGGCGTGAACGTCGACGGCTACTTTGTGTGGTCGCTGCAGGACCAGTTCTCCTGGACCAACGGCTATAACAAGCGCTATGGCCTGTTCTACGTCGACTTTGAGACCCAGAAGCGCTATCCCAAGGCGAGCGCGTACTGGTACAAGAACGTCGCGGAGACCGGCCTGCTCATGGCCTAGTTTAAGCCGCGTACCCCCTGTCGGCCGCATGCGAATCCCTCCACGGGTTCGCATGCGGCCTTTTTCGTTTTGAGCGGCCCGAACTTGAAGATCTCGATCTGTAACACGTAACCGAGTATTCCGGCCCTACCTGTTACAGATCGAGACAAACGGGTAGCCCGAAGCAGAATATCTCGATCTGTAACATCTAACCCGGTTTTCTACTTCCAACTGTTATAGATTGAGATAATTCGACGAAGCCGATGTTTTATTATACCGTGGTACAATTGTGTCCCAACGCAAAGGAGGTACCCATGTCCGCTTGTGTGCCCGTCCGAGACATGAAGGACACCGCCACATTCACCGCACTTGTTGAGTCTGAGCGCGACGTTACCGTAACCAAGAACGGCTACGAGGCCATGCACTGCATCAGCAGCGACCAGTATCGCCTCATGCAAGAAGAAATCGCCAAGGCAAAACTGCTGTCTCGTATGATGTTGGCAGAAGACGAAATATCGCAAGGCGACTACAGCGATTACGAATCCTTCGCGGCTTCGATACGAGACAAATATGACCTATAACGTCGTCATACTCAAAAGCGCGCGATATGAGTACGAGAGTATCGTCGGATACCTTGCCCAAATCCTCAAGAATCCGCGCGCAGCAGGCAATTTTGTCGCTGAGTTTGAATATCAGCTTGATCTGCTTCGCGAGCAGCCGCTCCTACGTCCCCTTTCGCACATGCAAGAGCTGGCGGCACGTAATTACCAATCGTTTCCCGTCAACAACTACGTGTGCCTCTACAAGTTTGAGCACGAAACAATCTATATCGCCCACATCTTTCATCAATCACAGGACTACGCCCGCCTGATCTAATTTGCAAGCTGAACGGTTGGCCCGAGCGCATTTGCGCGTCATTTCGCGTCACGTTGACGCGTAAAATGGCGCGCAAATTTTTTCGTGTCATAATTTTGACGTGCAAAATGCCATGTAAAATTTTACGTGTCATTTTGCACGTCAAGTTAAAGCGAAACGGAGCACTACGATGCAAGAGACAAAGGATCTTGAGTTCAAGGAAAGCGTCACCAATTCGTTCCTCAAAACCGTCTCCGCTTATGCAAACAACACGGGTGGGCGTGTCCTATTTGGAATTAACGACGCCGGAAAAATCGTTGGCCTCGATGACCCCAAGCAGACCTGCTTGGATATCGAAAACAAGATTAACGATTCGATCATCCCCCAGCCCGATTACTCCCTAAAAATCAACGAGCCCGATGCAACCGTTGAGCTTACGGTCTTTCCCGGCAGATCGAAGCCTTATCTATACCGCTCGAAGGCGTACAAGCGCAATGACACAGCGACTATACCAGTTGATACCCTAGGTCTTTCGCGCCTTGTGCTCGAGGGCCAGAATCTCTCCTTTGAACAGCTCCCGGCAAGCAAGCAAGATCTATCTTTCACCGTTTTAGAGAATCGTCTAACTGCAAAGTTAGCGCTTCAGTCGTTCACAACCGACACTCTCAAAACCCTCGGCCTGCTCGATGAGACCGGGACCTACAATAATGCAGCAGAGCTGCTCGCGGACGAGAACGGCTTCCCAGGCATCGACATTGCAGTGTTTGGTGACACTATCAACCTCATTAAGCAGCGCAAGACCCTTGAGCATGCATCAGTTTTAACTGAAATTGACAGTGCTCTTGAGCTATTCGAAGCTCAGTACTGCTACGAAGAGATCAAGGGAATGGAACGAATCCGCAAGGAGCCCATTCCACTTGAGGCGTTCCGTGAGGCAATAACCAACGCAATCGTTCATAGGACCTGGGATGTACCAGCGCACATCCGCATCTCGATGTTCGACGACCGGGTAGAAGTCGCCTCACCCGGCGGATTACCGGCAAGCATGACTGTCGATGAGTACCTGTCCGATATGCTGTCCGTTAGGCGTAACCGCATTCTTGCCGAAGTCTTTTTGCGCCTGGGCCTTATCGAGGCATTCGGTACGGGCATTATGCGAATTCGAGACACCTATAAAGACAGCATCAAAAAGCCTCGTTTTCAAGTTTCGGACAACGCTATTGTGGTCACACTTCCCCTACTCATGGATAACCCCGGGCTCGAAGGCGACGATCTTACCGTATTTGAACTGCTGAGTGAAGTGCATCCCCAATCGACAAGTGCGCTTGCGGCCAAAGTTACCTTTAGCCGCTCGAAGCTACTTCGCATCCTCAAAAAACTCGTTGAGACGGGCCTGGCTACAGTTGAAGGCGCCGGCAGGGGGCAGAAGTATCGCCTGCTGCGTTAGCTAGCAAATGATCTGCGTGTGCTCCTCGATGGCGGCACGATTCTCGGCGGTAATACCCGGTTCGCACACCACGGCGTCCAAATTGTCCAGGCGGCAGAAGGTGTAGAAGTCGCGCTTGCCGATCTTGCTGGAGTCGGCGATCAGATAGCGCGAGTCGGCCTTGCTAAAGGCGAGCTGCTGGATACGGCCCTCGTCCATGTTGGACGTAGATACGTCACCGTCCAAGATGCCGTTGGCACCGATAAACGCCGCGTCGATGCCCAGCGCACGCAGGGTATCCTCGGCCGTCGGCCCCACAAAAGCGGCGGTGCGGCGACGGTACATGCCGCCCACGAGACACAGGTCGCAGTCTTCGCGCGCCTCGAGCAGGTTAAACACCGAAAGCGAATTGGTCACAATGCGCAGGCGGCACGCCGGCAGCATCGAGGCCATCTGCTCAACCGTGGTGCCCGTACCCAAAAAGATGGTCGAGCCTTCCTCGATAAGCTCCACAGCGCGGCGCGCGATCTGCAGCTTTTCCTCGGCATGCTTAGTGCGCTTTTCGCTGTGCGAATACTCGTGGCGCAACATAGCGTGAGGGCGGCCCTGTGCACTGCGGGCTCCGCCGTGCACGCGCTCGATCTCGCCCAGGCTCGCAAGCTCCTCAAGGTCACGACGAATCGTCATATCCGAGACACCTAACGCATCTGAGATCTCCTTAACCGAGACCGTGCCCTGCTCTTCGAGCAGCTGACGAACCCTATCCTGTCGCTCTGCCTTAATCACGATGAATCCTCGCCGTTCTTTGCGCGCATATCATTCAAACAGTAACGAACAAATTGTATCAGACTCGTGCGCGTCAAAAATGAACGCCCGCACAGCTCCAATCATCACTTTTTTGAGAAAAATACCCCCTGCTTTAGTGGGGTGTAGTGATAATCTCGCCTGTTCGCGCTACAGTTTGTCCGAAATATCTCGATGTTAGGAACCAAATGATCACTTCCGAGCTTTTCGGCACCGCGCCGTGCGGTACCCCCGTTCATCGTTACACCCTCAACGGGCCCGAGATCTGCGTTCGCATTATGGACTATGGCGCCACCGTGTTGGGCATCGACGTGCCCGACATCCCCGGCAACGTGCGCGATGTGGTGCTGGGCTTCGATAAGCTCGAGGATTACTTTGACAACCCCGCTTGCTTTGGCGCGACTATCGGCCCCGTGGCCAACCGCACCGCGGGCGCCACGATCACCATCGACGGCACGGACTGGCATATGCCCGCCAACGAGGGCGCCAACAACCTGCACAGCGATCTTGAGCACGGCCTTCATAAACGCGTGTGGGATGTTGAGCTCGACGAGGTCCACAACGCCGTGCGCATGACCACCCCGCTTGAGGACGGCGAGCTGGGCCTGCCTGGCAACCGCACCTTTACGGCCGTGTTTACCGTGACGCGCACCGGCTGCTTCCGTATCGAATATGGCTGCGAGAGCGACCGCGCCACGTACGTGTCCATGACCAACCACACGTACTTTAACCTTGCCGGTCATAATGCCGGTATGGACTGCGAGCACTTCTTTGTTGCTAACGCTGCCCACTACCTGCCCATTAACGAGCAGAACATCCCCACCGGCGAGATTGCTCCGGTCGAGGGAACACCGTTTGACTTTCGTGAATTGCGCCCCGTCGCGCCTGGCATGGAAGCCGACGACCCGCAGATTAAGCAGGCCCGTGGCTACGACCACTGCCTGTGCATCGATGGCTATCAGTACGGCCGTAATCTGCGCCGCGCGATGCACGTCGAGGAGATGTGGACCGGTCGTGAGCTGGACTACTACACCACCGCCCCGGGCGTGCAGCTCTACACCGGCAACTGGCTGGGCGACAAGCACGCCAAGGACGACGCCAACTATGGCTGGGGCGCCGGCTTTGCCCTCGAGGCCGAGATGTACCCCGACACGCCGCACCAGCCTCTGTTCCCGCAGGGCATTGTGGGCCCGGGCCATCCCTACAGCAATGTGATCGAGTACCACTTTATGAGGCACTAAGCGCACAACGCAACATATCGCACACCAGCGCCCGCCGGCACCACCGCCGACGGGCGTTTTTCTATCTAGTCATTGAGGACGTCCTTAAACGGCTAGTCGTTAGGGACAGCCTTCACTGCCAGACGAGAAGGACTGTCCCAATCTGCCGGCACTTTGGGACGTTCCTAAAAGGCATGCACATAAGGAACGTCCCCAAGTGCCAGGAGTGTCCCCAACAACTAGTCATTCAAGAACGTCCCCAATGACTAGTTGGATGGGGGCGGGGTCGGAGCTGGGGAGGTAGCGGATTTCCAGCTCTACTCCGAGCTTTTGCAGCTCTCTAAGAGCAGCGACGTCTGCATCGCCCATGGCGACTGCGGGCGTTGCGGGACGCTTGCCCTCCCCTGCCTGCATATGACCAATGCTGATCTTGCTGATCGGCACACCGCCCTTAACCAGCGCGAGCGCATCGGCGGGTGAGGCCACCATAATCAGAATCCATTGGCGCGGCGTTGCGGTATGAATGATGTCGATGGTCCTTTGCACCGAGAAAAACCGCGTCCACACACCCTCGGGCGCCGCGACCCTCATAGGCGCCCACTTGCGCGAATCAGCCGCAATCTCGTCGTTGACGATTAGGACGAGGTTGGAACCCACAGCCTCGTTCCACAGCTCAACGTCTTGCCCGTAAATAAACCGATCATCGATACGTGTAAGAAGGATCCTGGGTTGAGCCATGGCAGCCCCATTCTGTTTGAGACCCGTAAGAGCAAGACATCGCGTTTCCAATATTAGTGCATTTAAAGTGAGAAAAGCCGTCAGAACACTTGCGCGGATTTGCGATGTCCCGTATCATAGACAGCCGTTGACGCCTCAGTTGCGTCACCACATGGCCGCCAGCGTAGCTCAGTTGGTAGAGCACCGCTCTCGTAAAGCGGGGGTCACCGGTTCGAGCCCGGTCGCTGGCTCCATTGCACAAGATAGCCGCCTTCGGGCGGCTTTTTTGTTGCCGATTTTGAGTGCGCATACGCCAACCCAAGCATCACCACGTCGATCGCTTCCTGCTCAAAAACAGAAAGCCCCGCCAACCGCAATCCCCAAGGGAACTGCGATTAACGGGGCTCAAACGCGCTCCCCAAGGGGAATCACGCTAGTTCACGAGCAGCTCGCTACTCTTCCCAGTAAGCATCTGCAAGCAGCTTAAAGCAAATCTTCTTGACCGGCTGTGCGCCATCGCCCGGGAACTCAAGCGTGGGCATGTGAGGCTCGCCGGCAACGAACAGCGCAAACTTGTCGTCGGCAAGATCGCCGGCGATCGAAGCGTCGGAATCGACCAGATCGTAGTCGTCCTTCTCGTCAAACTCCTGAACCAGCGTCAGGCTGCCCGTGGCGACCTTAAAGGCCTCGCGACCCTCGACGTCGATCTGCAGGTCGTGATAGCGCTGATGCGTCTCATAGTGAGCCTCGGCCTCGGGACGCGTCGTGGGAGCCATGACGTTCGCATAGACCTTGTCGCCCAGAATCGGATGGCTGCCGACCTCGAGCTCTGCTGGGTCGTTCTCCTCGAGCCAGTCAATCAGCACGTCGAGGCCCTTGAGCATTCCGCGGTACTCCTCGATATCGCCCAATGCACCGTAAATCATCTAAATCCCCTCTCGGATCGTTTTTTGGCAGCTACTCGGTAAATGCGTTACCGACGCTGTTGCCACACACATACGTCTCGACCAGGGTAAGGTCGGGATTGAACACGACGGGGTCGGCGTCGCGTCACGGCATAATGCTACTGCACTTGCCGTCGATTCCAATCAAAAACAGGCGACCAGTGCCGGTGTCGCAGCACAAGCTCTTACAGCTCGGTCACGACAACGCCGTTGTAGACCTCGTCCCAACGATCCATAACCAAGTGGCCAGTCATGGGATCCATGGCGTTGAGCTTGCCGCAGGTGTTGGCGGTACGCAGCACCGTCTCATCATCCGCGCCGGCTGCGATGGCGTGCGCGAAGCCGGCAATGGTCGAATCGCCAGAGCCCGTGGCGTTAACGGCGGGGATATCGGGCGTCTTGGCGCGGAACGCACGGCCATTGTGGAAGCCCACGGAACCGGCAGCGCCCATGGAAACGACGACCCAGGGGATATTGGAGAAGCGGGCATCAGAGGCGAGCGCGGCGCGGAGCTCGTCCACATCGTCGGTGGTAAAGCTCGTGCCCAGAAGGCCGTTGATCTCGGTCAGGTTAGGCTTAACCAGCTCGGGCTTAACTTCGGACTTAAGGGCGGCCTCAAGCGAAGCACCCGAGGTATCGAGCAGCACCTTGGCGCCGGCGTTCTCGGCAATGCCCGTGATCTTGGCGTAGTAGTCCGCCTCGACACCACGGGGCAGCGAACCCGAGATGGTAACGACAGCGGCCTTGCTCGCAAGCTCGGCGAACTTGGCGGTAAAGGCATCGAGCTCCTCGGGGACTATCGTCGGGCCGCTCTCGAGCAACTCGGTCTGGTTGCCAGCATGAAGGATATTGAGGCAGATACGAGTCTCGCCCTTAATGGGCACAAAATCATTCTTAATACCGTTGGCATCCATGAGTTCCGCCATATAGGCGCCCATGTGGCCGCCGAGCAGACCGGTTGCCACAACGTCGTCGCCCAGCTGACCCAGCACACGGGCCACGTTGAGGCCCTTGCCGCCGGCGGTCTTTTCGGGCGTCACACGGTTGACGTCGTCGATAACGAGCTCATCGAGCTGATAGCGCGTATCGACGGACGGGTTCATCGTAACGGTGAGGATCATTTTTAGCTCCTTATCTCGCAGGCTCCTTGTGCCTCGCGATACGAGTCGACAAAACGGAATTACAGAATCTCAATCGTGAACGAGCGAACGACGGTCTCCTTGGGCTTGGCGACAAGGCAGCCACGCTTATGCTCAAGCACGTCGTCCTCATCGGAGCAGGTCGAAAGGCCACCCCAGGGCTCAACTGCCACAAAATCACCCTCGGGCTTACTCCACACAATAAGATACGGGAAGCCCTCAAAGCTCAGGCGAACACCCTTGTCCTCGCCCTTCTTGGAAAGCGTGACCTGACGGCTCTCGAGCACGTCAAAGATGGTCTCCGCAAAATCGAAGAGCTCATGCGACAGAGGCAGCGTCTTTCCCACCATGGGATTCTTGGAACGCCTGTCCACATCGATCAATCCAGTCGAGGGAACGGCGGTGCAGAGTTCCGCAGCCTCGTCCTTCTCAAAGCGCAGCTCGTAGTCCGTATAGGCCTCACCCTCGTCGAGTGGGCACCTAAAGCCAGGATGTCCACCGATAAAGAACGGCATGTCCTCGGTGCCCTCATTGGTGACCTCATAGGAGACACGCACGGCAGCGTCCTCAAGCGTATAGCGGGCGACGAGCTTGAACGGATACGGATAATCTCTCAGCAATGCAGCGTTATCCTCGGATGCCAGACACACAGCCAGCTCGTTCGTGCTTTGGCTCAGCAGTTTCCACTCCTGCTTGCGCGCAAACCCGTGACGGGCGAGCTTCACATGATGCCCGGCGAACGTCATGGCGCTGCCGTCGCGCAGACCTCCGCAAATCGGGAAGCAAATCGGCGCCTGGCCGGACCACACGGCAGGATCGCCCTGCCACAAATACTCGCGACCGTCGGCCTCAATCGAGGTAAACGAGCCGCCGGCTGTGGAAACCTTGATAGAGATCGAATCGTTGGAGAGAGCGTATTCCATTGCCCATCCTTTCGAACAACTGCTTTTTTGCTCGCAAGTACCCGTCTCGGCCCTAACCAAAGGACAAACCCGCATGTTCATCGATGCGTCCGGTATCCCAGCCATGCAACGGGGTACCATACAGACATTGACGTCATTACAGCTGAAAGGCCTTCTTATGCGAACCATCATCCTCTACGCCTCGCGTCACCACGGCAATACGAAAAAGCTCGTGGACGCCATCGTTGAGGCGCACCCCGAGATCGATACCCTCGATGTAAAAACGCTCGGAAAAAACGAGTATCCCGACCTGCACGAATATCATCTAATCGGTGCCGCCACGGGCATTTATTACTCCGAGATCGACAAGGACATGGCACGCGTGCTCACCAACGTGCTGCAGCCGCAGGACAAGGTGTTTGGCCTTATGACCTACGGTGGCAAAAACAAGTGGTACGGCAAGGATATCGATGGCATCTGCCGCATGAGACAGGCCATATTTATGGGCGTCTACGGCTGTCCCGGTTTTGACACGTGGGGACCGTTCAAACTTACCGGCGGCGTCCAAAAGGGACACCCAACCGCCGAGGAAATTAAGGGCGCCGTCGATTTCTTCGACAAGATCGAAGACGAGTACGGCGATATCATCGTCGAAGAGTACGCCAAGCGCGAGAAGCGCCTAGCATACGAGAAGGAGCATCCTGCAGGAGGCCTGGTGGCCGGCGTCAAGCGCACAGCAAAGAAGATCGCTAACAAGCTGTAACTGTGAAGGTGCTTTTGAGCGTTTAACCCATACGGCGGGTCCGAGCAGATTCGGGCCCGCCGTCTTTTTCTATCGTTACTCGGTAAAGGCGTTGCCGACGCTCTGGCCGCCAACATACGTCTCGACGAGGGTGAGCTCGTGGTCGAATACGACAAAGTCGGCATCGCGACCCGGCATAATGCTGCCGCACTTATCCTCGATGTGCGCGGAGCGAGCCGGCACCTCGGTTGCCATGCGAATGGCGATATCGGCGCTGGCAATGCCCCAGTCGACAATGTTCTTGACGCCCTGGGCAAGCGTGAGCACCGAGCCGGCAATGCTCTTGCCGTCGGCGAGCCAGCACAGGTTGTCCTTCATGATAACGTCCATACCGCCACTGGTGTAGCTGCCCTCGGGCATGCCGCCGCAGCCCAAGCAGTCGGTGATGAGCACCGTATGCTGCCAGCCCTTAGCCTGCAGCAGCGCCTTGATAGCGGCGGGGTTCACATGCTTGCCGTCGCAGATAATCTCGGCGTAGGTCTCGGGGGTGGTCATAGCAGCGCCCACAACACCGGGCTCGCGGTGATGCAGACCGCGCTGGCCGTTATAGGTGTGCGTAAAGCAGCTAGCACCGGCATTGATGGCGGCGACGCACTCGTCATACGTGGCATCAGAGTGACCGATGCTGGTCACGACACCCTTAGCGTTCAGGGCGGCAGCATAGGCAGCAGCACCATCGCGCTCGGCGGCCATGGCGCTCTTAACGATACGTCCGCCGGCAGCCTCCTGCCACTGGTCGAAGACCTCCTCGGAGGGGTCGATCAGGTAAGCGGGGTTCTGTGCGCCCACGTGCTTCATGGTAAAGAAGGGGCCCTCCAGGTAGATGCCCTGAATGCGAGCACCGCAGAAGTCGGGGCCGCGGCCCTCGTCAGCCTGGGCAATAGCGGCACAGGCGTCCTTGATCTGCTCGACGCCATCGGTGAACGTCGTGGGCAGCCAGCTGGTGGTACCGCGACGGGCGAGCTCGGTCGAGCTGATATCGATACCCTCGGGATCGTTGTCAGTAGTTGAGTGGTTGTAGAAGCCATGGATGTGGGTATCGACCATACCCGGTGCGATCCACGATCCCGTGTAGTCCTTAATCTCGCAAGAGGGCTTGTCGGCCTGCCAGGCGCCAAAGACGCCATCCTCGACCATAAGATAGCCGCCCAGCTGCGGACCTGCCGGCAAGAAGAACTTGTCAGCCTTAATTGCGTACGTGCTCATATGCACTCCTTGCTTCTAAAGCAGTTGACTGTAGTGATGCTTATACCCAGCTCACGTAAAACAAAAAGCGCCCGCCCGCCGTTATGAGCGGACGGGCGCCCTTACAGGGGGACGCGATTAAGCGGTGAAGGGGTGAATCGTCACGCCCTTAACCACGCGGTTGACCGTGCCGGTGGGGCTCGGCGTATCGGGCGTGTTGCCCACGCGCACGGAGTTGAGCAGGCTGATAGCCTGGGCAAACATCACGAACGGCAGAGCAAGGTAGCCCTCGGGAAGTGCCTCGTAGCCCTTAAAGGTGAAGGACTCGCCCTCGTAGACGGTGGCACCTTCCTGCTGAACGGCGATGGTGTGCTGAGCGATCTCGTCGCCACCGATCTCGTTGAGGATGTCGATGTCGTACTGACGGGTGTAGGCGTCGTTATTGACGAACACGAAGACGAGCGTCTTATCGTCGACGAAGGACTTAGGTCCATGACGATAGCCCATGGAGGTGTCGTAGGAAGTAGCGACCAGACCGTGAGCGAGCTCGAGGATCTTGAGCTGGCTCTCCTGGGCAAGACCACCGAAGGAGCCAGAACCCAAGTAGGTCACGCGGTTGAAATCGCCAGCCAGGTAATCGGCGATCTCAGGCTCACGGGAGATGACCTCCTCGCCCATCTTGGCAATCGTCTCGACCCACTCGGCCTTCTGCTCGTCAGAGGCAGTGTCGAAAATAAGGGTGGAGAGCAGGGTCATGCAGGAATAAGAACCGGTCATGGCGAAGCCCTTGTCGTTGGCGCGCGGAATGAGCAGCGTCAGCGCGTTAGGATCATCGGCAGACTCGACGGCGAGCTTGCCCTCGGGAGCGCAGGTGATGTTGAGGAACTTGACGTTGTGGACGAGCTCCTTGGCAACGGCAACGGCGGCAAGGCTCTCGGGGCTGTTGCCAGAGCGGGCAAAGGAAACCACGAGCGTGGGATCCTCGGCGCGCAGGAAGTCGCGCGGGGCGCTCACGATGTCGGTCGTGGCGATGGGCTTAAAGTCGTAGAGATCAGTGTTGCCAGCGTGACGCAGGTACGGGGCGCAGGTATCGCCAACATAGTCGGACGTACCGGCACCGGTAAAGACAACGGACAGACGGCCCTCGCCCATAGCGCGAGCCTCGGCCAGAAAGGCCTCGATGGCCTCCTTGTTCTCGCGATAGATGTTGAGCGTATCACGCCAGAGCTCGGGCTGCTGAGCAATCTCGGCCGTGGTGATCTGGGCGCCGAGCTCGGTGAGCTCCTCGACACTCTTCTCGAACATTTCTAATACCTCTCTCTAGAAGTAATCCTCTGACGTGCAATTATACACTTCAGTTGGTTATCTGGTAGTAACCAGTTAAATGCAAAGAATCATCACATGGAAACGATGTGAACACTAGTCGCCACGCTGGTGGTAAACCTTGTATTTAAACTGATCGGCACGAGCAACCGAGAGCGTATACTCCACAACCTCGTTTGACTCGTTATACGTAGTCCTGACCAAATCGAGCACAGGCGAACCCTCGACAATTCCCAAAAGATGGGCATCGGTGGGACGGGCTATGCTCGCATAAAACTCCTCTTCGGCCACGCGAATCTTTTGCTGAAAGTCCTGCTCAATCACATCGTAAAGCGGCTTACGCTCCAGCAGCGGTCGCTTTAGGGACAGAAATTGACGAACCGGTAGATAGCTACGTTCGACCATCATGGGCATGTTGTCGGCAGAACGAAGGCGCTTGAGCTTAAAAATGCGATCACCGATACGTAATCCCATATGCTCGGCCAGATTCTTATCGGCCTCCATCTCGCAAAACTCGAGAATCGTGGTCTCGGGGTCGCGACCCATCGCGCGCATCTGCTCGGTAAAACTGTAGGACTGCATAAGATTGGTTGCCTTTGCCGAACGGTCGGTCACAAAGGTACCGCGACCGTGCTGCCGAACCACCAGTCCCAAACGCTCCAGTTCCTGCAGAGCCAGGCGTACCGTAGTGCGCGAGAGGCCATAGCGTTCCGAAAGTTCGCGCTCGGAAGGAATCATGTCACCGGCGCGATATTCATGGTCAATCTTTTCGGTCAGAATATCGACCAGCTGATCGTACAGCGGTTGCTTACGCGCTCCGATCGCCATCCTATCCTCCCATTTTCTCAAACTCGGCTAACTACCTAGGGTGTTTAGCATTATCTGTCTGCCACACCCGAATCATCAAGAAAACAAAAGCCGCGCGCTCTTTCGAGCACGCGGCTTTTAACATACACATGGCTTAAGGGGTCGGGGTGTGAGCCGCGTAGGGACACACCCCTCAAGCTAGAGCCTTACCAGATGCTCGGCCAGAGACCAAGCGGGCCAGCGCCCAGGATGCCCAGGACGAAGAGCAGCAGAATGCCCTTGGTCGGGGTCCAGCTGTGCTTAGCGAACATGTAGTAAAGCAGCAGCGTAAGCATAAGCGGGACGAGCTTCGGGACGATGGTGTTGAGGGTGTCGGCAACGGAGAAGTTGACCGGATCCTCGGTGACGGTGCCGTAGGTAACGGACTCCATGCCGTTGCCCAGATCGGTGACGCCGCACTCGACAGCGTTGCCGTCGGCATCGGAAGCGGTAAGGGCGTTGCCGTCCTTATCGGTCATGGCGATGGTACCGGCCTCAGCGGTCTCGGTATCGATGCCCTCCATACCGGTGAAGTTCTCGGCCTCCTTCTCGGAGACGATCACGGTAGTAGCGGAGAGGCCACGGGTGGTGCCGTTGGGGATCTGGAGGTTGATCTGGGTGCCACCCATGGTGACGACCAGGCAACCGACGACGAAGACGCCCATGATGGAAGCGGCACGCGTGAAGGCCTGCATGTTGGCAGTCAGAGCGTCAATAGCGCTGGTGCCAAGCTTGTAGGACCAGTTCATGAGCCAGAAGCGCAGAGCGAACTGGACGACGTTGAAGATCACCAGGAAGATGATCGGCGCAGCGGCGTTGCCGTTGATGGCCATGTTGGAGGTGATGCCGGCCGTGATAGGCACGAGCGTCAGCCAGAACAGGGCGTCACCGATACCACCGAGCGGGCCCATTGCGGCGACGCGGACGGCGCGGATCGTGGGGATGTCAACCTTGTTCTGCTCGAGCGAAAGCACGATACCCATAACAAAGGTGACGAGGAACGGGTGGGTGTTGAAGAACTCCAGGTTGTGGCTCATGGAAGCCGCGAGGTCGTTCTTGTTGGTGTGGATCTTCTCCAGACCGGGGATGATGGAGTAAAGCCAGCCAGCGGCCTGCATGCGCTCGTAGTTGAACGATGCCTGCAGGAAGCAGGAGCGCCAAGCCATCTTGTTGAGGGTCTTCTGGTCGAGCTGCGGAGCAGGAGTGAGATCCTCGTAGTGCTCCGGGATCACATACTCATTAGATGCCATCTTCGAAGTCACCTCCGTCAGAAACAGCTGCACCCTTCAGCTCGGTCTGCTGCTGGAAGTCCCAGAAAGCGATGCCGAAGCCGATGAGAGCGAGGATGAGCAGAGCAGGGGTTGCCAGCGAATCGTTGGCAACGGTGATGAGCGCGAGGCCAAAGCCCATGAGGAAGAAGCCCCACATATCGCGGTTCATCATAACCTTGAGCAGGACGGCGAAGCCGACGAAGCGCATCATGCCGCCTGCAGCGGACAGACCGGTCTGCAGCCAAGTCGGGATGGCGGAAGCGATGGTCTGACCAATGGTAGCGCCAGCGATGAAGAACAGGGTGACGACGACAGCGAAGATCAGGCCGAGCAGAGCCATGGCGAAGTAGTTCAGGCGCTCGATGCCCTTGGTGTCCGCGTTATGAGCCATGTTATCGGCCGTGGACATAAGCGGGGACATAAGCGTGAAGACCAGGGTAACGCCGAGCTGACCAAGCAGAGCGAACGGAATGGCAAGGCCGACTGCCGCGTTGGGCTCGAGGCCCGTGGCGATAGCGAGAATGGCTGCCATGATGCCGCCAATGACGGCGTTAGGCGGCTGAGCGCCTCCGATCGGCATGTTGCCAATCGTCATGAGCTGATAGGTACCACCCACGAGAAGACCGGTGTTGAGGTCGCCAAGGATAAGACCGATGACGGCGCCGGTGACGATGGGCTGATAGAGAGACTCGAGGAAGTCAAACTGGTCGATTGCCGCGATGAACGTAACAACGAAGACCAAGGCGACCTGAATGATCGAGAATTCCATCTTGCTCCTCCTTTCAAAATGTATGTACGCACTTTGGATTTCACGTACAGAACGTCAGGGTTTCAATCCTGACAACGTGGATCACGAGGATTACGAGAAGAGCTTGCTCGTGTCCTCAACAGGCGTGCTCGGAACGCGCCTGATCTCCAACTCCACCCCCAATTCCTGCAGCTCTTTAAACGCAGCGACATCCTCGTCGTTAACTGCGACGGAGGTGGCGACTTGGCGCTTTCCTTCCGACATGTGCATGTTGCCGATGTTTACCTTCTTTATAGGCACACCGCCCTTGACGAGCGTAAGCACGTCTTCCGGTGTTTCGGCCACGATGAAGATCTTCTGGCGCGGGCTCGCCTTGCCAATGACGTCGATGGTCTTCTGCAGGGAGAAGAAACGCGTAGCGACGCCGGCGGGAGCGGCCATCTTCATGAGGTTCTGGCGCATGGTGTTGGTCGACACATCGTCGTTGGCGACGAGGATGAGGTTGGAGCCCAGGGTGGAGTTCCACTGGGTAGCGACCTGACCATGGACCAGTCGGTTATCGATGCGGGTAAGAAGAATGTTGGGTTCTGCCATGTTGATCAGCTTCCTTTCGTTATTTGCTGACGACAGTTACTTGATCTCCTGAATCGCGTAACGCGAAACATCTACGACGGCACCGGATCGGACTTTGATCTGGACCTTTTCGCCTTCGATGCCCTTGACGGTTCCGTAGATACCGCCGGCGAAAAGAACCTCCTGACCCGGCTTGAGCTCGGTGTGCAGCTCCTTGAAGTACTTCTGCTTCTTCTTCATGTTGATTTGCGACCAGATGGTGTAAATCACACCCATGATGGCAAGCAGGCCCAAAAGAGCTACCGAGGAACTCAGAACACTGGCTCCGAAATCGGCCATTAGATGCCGTCCTCGTCGCCGAAGATATCCTCTTCATCGGAGCCGGCAACGGATGCGACCGTCTGGGCGGTGATGCCCGTCTGGCCAACAGTCACGGCCTGCTCGCCAAGCTCGGCGAGCGTGGCGTTACCGCGGAGGAACAGAAGCTCAATAACCATGGGAAGGTTGGCGCCAGTCAGAACCTCGACGTTGTCGACATCCTGGGCAATCATCATCGACTGATTGAACGGAGTACCACCGAGCAGGTCGGTAAAGACGAGCACGCCATCGCACTCCTCGCGCATGGCGGTAATAGCGGCGCGGAGATCCTCACCGTAGGAAGCAGCCTGGTCGCCCTCAAAAGGAACGACGGTAAAAGCGGGCTGGTCGCCGGCAACCATAGCGATAGCACTTGCAAGGCCGGGTGCGAACTGTCCATGACCGGTAAGAATAAAGCCAACCATTCAAATTTCCCTTCCGAAGGTGTGTACGATCTGAGTCCGATGATGTTCGGAAGCCAGCGGGCGCTCGCCCTTAAAGCTTCTTAGAAAGCGTTCTTTGAAGACCAGTGGTCTCTCAACTGGTAGTAACCACGTGACGTGTTGTTGTCACTATATCACCACAGAAGAGGTCGCTTTCGTTGATTCATACAGTAAAACGTTTTTGCACCGTTCACGGTGATAAATCGACCGTTTACCGCTCGTTAACACTTCTACCTGCGGTTTTGAAACCGTTTCGAAATGCGTTGGCAAAAGATCGGATCTTTTTCTGTGTCTAAACAACGTAGGGCGGCTAAATATAGCGTGTAGGAAAAATGCAGGTCATTGTGAAGATTTGTGAATTGGTCTTTTTGACTTAATACCAGTTAGAACCAGTTTAGAAATTATCGGTGAACGGTAGTTTTTGACCGTTCACCGGTTATTTGCAATCGTTTGCAGCCGTTTTCCCATATGAATTAGGGAGACCCGATGAAGCATTTGCGCGATTGCAGGAAATATCGTTCTTTGTCCACCCCCCCCCCGCATTCCAAACTCCCATTCCCTGAATATGCCATAGCTCTCACTATTCGTCTCACAAACATTACTTACTCTAATCTGTAATTGTTTATCGTTTATCATTAAGTATGATATAAGATACAAGTATCATCCAAGACATTGGTTGGAGGAGCTATGGTCCGCTGGAACGTATCCAAATCGAATGAAGCCATCGACCGTGAACAGGCAATCGCCAAGCTGAGGAAGCTCACTCGCTACTGCAAATGGGGCACAATCTGCACCATCGTGGCGCTCGCTCTGGCACTCCTCGCAGTCATTGCAATCGAACTTCTACTCATATTGCCTAGCCTCTCCCAAGGGTTCTGTCTCCAATCCGTAGAGCTTACGGCTGGCGAAGGGCCATTTCTCGCTCTCGTCGGCGCCAACGAACAGACCCCTCTTATGCTTGTCGCGCACGACGGTCATACTGCCATAGGGAGCGGCATGATGGCATGCCTCGCGCTTGCCATCGCGCTAAGCGCATACAGGTTTTTCTCCGCCATTGAAAAGGCGGGCAGGCCCTTTGACCTCGAATGCATCCGCATACTACGTCAAATAGGACATTTGTTCCTTATCGGCGGCGCCGCCGTGAAACTTTTTGGTGCCATAGTCACAGGGCTGATTCTCTCAGGATTTGGCGGTAGCTTTACGGATGCGCTTGGCGGCCAGCATCTCGACCTCTCCATGCTCTTTACAGGCCTGATTATTAGCCTGATTGCCAGCGTCTTCCAGTACGGGTGCATCCTGCAAAAACAAGATGACGAGTTGCTCTAGGGGGAATCCATGATTATTCTGCGGCTCGACCGCATGCTCGCCGAACGCAAGATCTCATCGAAAGAGCTTGCGGAACGCGTGGGCATCTCCCAGGTCAATATGTCGCGCATCAAGACGGGCAAGGTTTCCGCCGTGCGCTTTTCAACTCTTGACGCGATATGCCGAGCACTCGACTGCCAACCGGGCGATGTACTGGAATATATGCCTGACGATGAAGCCGATAACCTTTTTGGACTTAAAGATTAATAGGCATAATCTAACCACCAGTGTCTAAACGCAATAAGCCCGCTAGAACGACATCCGTTCTAGCGGGCTTATCAGTTTTTTTGGCTACGCACTCGGTGGCTCGGGCAGCCCTTACGCAAACAGGCCGTAGATGCTGATGTTGGCCTTGGCGTAGAGGCCGTTAGCATACTCGGTCCACTTGGAGCTGGCGCTCGAAGCCTGCGAGGAGTACTGCTGGTAGGCGGTGTAATAGGCGGTCATGGCCTGTTTATAGGTAGCGCTATCGGCAGTAAAGGCATCGTCGGCGAATGCCTTAGCGTAGGTGCCATCGGCGTCCTTCCAAGTGCCCTTTGAGCTATCCCACTCGTCGCCGGCAAGGTTGATGATGTAGTCGGCGTAGTCCTTGCTCGCGGTCTCCTCGTTGCCGTCAGCAGGCTCGGTCGGGGCGGTCGGCATGCTTGCGGAGCTGTCGCCGACCTTCTTCTTGTAGAGCTTCTGCAGCGTCGCGGACTGGCGGACGATCTGCTTGGCCTGGTCTTTGGAGACGCCATACTGCTTGGCCATGGTGTCGTAGTCAGAAGTGCCGATAGAATCCTCGGCGTACTTCTTCATCTCCTTAGAAGAGACGGTAATACCTTCGTCCTCGGCAGCATCGAGCAGAATCTTGTTGCGCACGTAGGACAGGATGACGTCGGCAGAAGGAGCCGTGTAGTTGCCGTCGCCGTCCTTGACGGTGTCGAGGCTGTACTGGCTCTCGATGGCCTCGCGCGCGGTGATGTCACTCTTCTTGCCGTTGTAGCTATAACTTGCCACGGTCGAATCGAGCTGGTCCTCGGTCAGGGTCGCCGAACCGACACCCTTGCCGCCAAAGCCGCCATTGCCAATAAAGAAGCCGACCACGGCAGCGATCACGACTGTAACCACGAAGGCGGCGATCATCGTCTTCTTGTGCTTGGATGCATGATCGTCCGCGTCGGAATCGTCCTCGTCCTGCTCCTCGGGCATGAGGTTCTCGTCAGCGGCATCTGCGGCGATCTGAGCTTCCAGACGGGCGTCCTCCTCCTCGGCCGTCGTGCCAGCTGCAATATACTCGGCAGACGTACCGGCGACCAGGTCGATCTTCTCGTCCTCGTCACCATTGGGGCCTTCGCCGCGCTCGATGATCTGGATGCCGTCGATCTCGTCCTTCTCGTCCTTCTTTTGAATCAAACCCATATCGGTTACTCCTTGTTAGGAAACATAGTCCCCAATAGAATACGCCCGACGGAGCGCCGGGCGTATTGATTCTTAGGTTATACGCAAACACTTAAGTACTATTTAGGCGTTTGCAGTCTGCATGCCTTAGGCCAGGTGCGCGATAACGGCATCGGCAAAGGCCTGCGTACCCACGGCACCCTCAACGGAACCGGTCTGGGCACGACGCACGTCACCGGTAACCTGCTCGCCCTCGTCGAGCGTGGCAGAAACGGCGGCGCGAATGCGATTGGCCGCATCGTTCTCGCCCAGATGATCGAGCATCATGGCAGCAGAGAGAATTTCTGCCGTGGGGTTAGCGATATCCTGGCCGGCGATATCGGGCGCGGAGCCGTGCGTTGCCTCAAAGATGGCGCAGTCGGCACCGATGTTGGAGCCGGGGGCCATACCCAGGCCGCCCACCAGGCCGGCGCACAGGTCGCTCACGATGTCGCCGTACAGGTTGGGCAGCACCAGGACATCAAAGTCGTTGGGGTTCTGGACCAGGCCCATGCAGGTGGCGTCGACGATCTTGTCGTTGAACTCGATGTCGGGATAGTTGGCGCCCACCTCGCGCGCAACGCGCAGGAACAGGCCGTCGGTCGCCTTCATGATGTTGGCCTTGTGCACGGCCGTCACCTTTTTGCGGCCGCAGCGGCGGGCGTACTCAAAGGCGTATTCCACAATGCGGCGGCTCTTGGCGATGGAGATGGGCTTGATCGAGATGGCGGAATCAGCGGCGAAGGTCTTCTGACCCGAGCGCTCGACGAGCTGCGAGAGCTCCTCGACCTCGGCAGCGCCCTCATCGAACTCGATACCGGCGTAAAGGTCCTCGGTGTTCTCGCGCACGATGACCAGATCGACGTCGCGGAAGCGCGAGCCGTCGCCCGGCTGCGACAGGCAGGGGCGCACGCAGGCGTACAGGTCGAAGTGCTTGCGCAGGGCGACGTTAACGCTGCGGAAGCCCGTGCCGACCGGTGTGGTGATGGGGCCCTTGATGGCAACTTTGGTCTCGGCGACCGCATCGAGGACGTGCTGGGGCAGCGGCGTACCGAACTCGTCCATGACGCCGGCGCCGGCCTCCTGGACGTTCCAGTTGATCTGGACACCGGTGGCCTCGACCACGCGGCGCATGGCCTGCGTAATCTCGGGACCGATACCGTCACCGGGAATCAGGACTACATCGTGCGCCATAATCTGTTACTCCTCGTCTTCGGCGTCGTCAGATTTCTTAACGCTAGCACGCTTCTTCTTTTTGGAGAGTTCCAGGCCAAAACGTTTAACAAGCATTTCGCAAATCTCGCTCGAACGGGCCTTGAGATAGCTGCCCTTGCCGTTCTCGGCATCGAACTTAAGGCGCAGTGCGAGCTTCTCGGCGACCTCGGCGTCGATCTCGCCCTGGCCGAACTCGTACAGGCAGCCGAGCATGTCGCGATACTCGAGGTCGCCGTGGTAGCACTGGATGGCCTCGTCCAGGATGGGCCAAGCCTCGCGCGAACGCTCGACGCTCGTGGCGCCCCATACGCACAGCAGGCGGAAGGCGGCATAGCGCAGCGTGGAGGAAATCTCGTCGAACAGCGCGGTCTCGGCACCCTCAAAGGCATCGCCCAGCTGCTCGGGGCAGGTGGTGGCGAGCGCCGCCAGGGCATCGAGAGCCTCCCAGCGGGTCTGAGCCTCGGGGCGGTCGAGCGCCTCGATCAACGCGGGCACGCAGGGCACGACGCGCTGCGGATCGCGCTCGGCAAGCAGGTGCAGCACGCGGGCGGCAAACTGGCGCATGCGACGCGTGGGGCAGCCGAGCTCCTGGACCAGTCGGTCGACGGCGTTCTCGTTCTCCTCTGCCAGCTGAAGCTGTGCCAGCTCCTCGTCGGTGAGCTGTTCGTCTTTGTTTTCTGCCATAGTTACCTCTTCTTACTATTTCTTAGCGTGCTTGCCAGCACCCTTGCTGTCATCGGTGACCGAGATGAGCTGTCGGTCGGCCGCGCCATTGCGACGCGCACGGCGGCGCTCCTCGGCGTCACCCGCGTCGGCGGCGGCGCGATGGGCCTTGTTGACGTTAAAGACCTCGTCGTGCTTGCGCCACGGACCGACGGACTCGCCAAAGCTCATCTTAAGACCGGCGATAAAACCGCCGAGCCAGCCGATCGGCGCAAACTGCACCAGCGGGAACAGCGAGAACACCCAGGTCAGCAGGACGACTGCCGCCGCTCCTGCAAAGTTGGCAATCCAGTAGTCGCGCTTGGTGATGACGCGCTTTTCGCAGGCCCACTGGCCGCACAAAAAGCCAATGTAGATCGCAAAGAGAAAGAGCACCAGCGCGAGCACCACGAACGTCCAGCTCATGGGCGCTACTCCTCGTGATGGTGGCCGCAGCAGCACTCGTGGCCGTCGTCATGGCCGTGGCCGCCACAGCACTCGTGGTCCTCGCCGTGGTGGTGGCCACAACCGCACTCGTGGTCGTCGCCGTGCTCGCCGCAACCGCAGCCCTCCTCGTGAGCACCATGCTCCTCGGGACGATACTGCGACCAGTCCAGTCCGGCGGCGATGGCGTCGGCCTCCTCCTTGTAGAGTACCGTGATGGCCTGGGTGCCCAGCTTGGCGCCGCCGATGGCGTCGAGCATGTCGTAGAGCGTAAAGGCCACGTCGGCGCCGGGCAGCGCAAGCTCGCGATCGTCGGCATAGGCGAGCGCCAAACGCAGGTCCTTAATGAAGTGCTCGACCATAAAGCCGGGCTTGTAGTCGCCGTCGAGCGCCTTGGGCGCCAGGCTCTCCATGGCACCGGACTTGCCGGTGCCGCCCAGGATCATCTGACGGGTCTTCTCCAGATCAAGGCCGCTCAGCTCGGCAAACGCCAGCGCATCGGCCATGCCGACCATGCAGGCGCCCAGCGACACCTGGTTGGCGAGCTTGGCAGCCTGACCCTTGCCGGCGCCATCGAAGCAGCAGATAGTTGCCGCAAAGGCGGAAAGGATGTCGCGGACCGGGGCGATGTCGTTCTCGGTGGCGCCCACGATGGCCGTGAGCGTGCCGGCGATAGCACCGGACTCGCCGCCGGTGACGGGGCAGTCAAACGCCATGCGGCCGGAAACCTGGGCGGCCTCGGCAATATCGCGCGCGAGCTCGGGCGAGCTCGTGGTGAGGTCGATCAGGACCGCGCCGGGCTTGGTGCACGCGAGCAGGCCGTCGCCCGCCAGGTAGAGCTCCTCGACCTCGGAGGGATAACCCACCATGGTAAAGACGACGTCGGCGTTCGCCACGGCATCGGCCGGCGTATCGGCCCAGACAGCGCCGCGCTCGATAAGCGCCGCGGCCTTGGACTTGGTGCGGTTGTTGACCGTGACGGGATAGCCGGCGTCCAGAATGTGGCTGGCGATGGGGGCACCCATAATTCCGGTGCCAATAAATGCGACAGAGAGCTTGTTTGCCATGAAACCTTTCCTTTTGGGTTGGGTGTTATTACCAGGTTGAATACTCGGTGCCAGCGTTTGGGCTGTGAGTTGAGGGCGATTACGGCCGCGGAACCTGCCTACTGGCCGCGCACACGGCGGGCGATGCGGTCGGAAAGCGACGCCTTGTCGGCACGATTCTTACCCCAAAACGCGCAGGCCACCATGCCGGGTCCCACGTGCGAGCCGATGGTGGGGCCCACGGAGCTGCGGATGATCGTGGCGTCGGCGCAGCCCTCCTCCTTGCGGATGGCGGCCTCGAGCCAGTCACCGTCCTTCTCGGCATCGGCCGTCATAATGGCGATGGGCATGGTGCGGTCGGGCACGTAGTTCTCGCGAAACGACTTGAGGATGGACTTGAGCGCCTTCTTGCGACCGCGGTTGACGCCGATCAGCGACAGCGAGCCGGCCAGGTCGTAAGACAGCTCGGGTTTGACATCGAGCTTTGCCGTGAGCTGTGCCGCTGCGGGCGGAATGCGGCCGCCGGCAGCCAGCGCATCGAAGCTCTCGAGCGTAAAGTAGCCGTGGACATAGGTCTTGGCCTCGTTTGCCCAGTCGACCAGCTGCTTGGCGGTAAGTCCCGCCGAGCGTTGACGGACGGCCTCGAGCGCCAAGAGCTCGCCGGTCGCGCAGGGCAGGGCGTTGTCGACCACGTAGAGCTCAAAATCGGGATACTCGGCGCGCACGGCATCTGCCGCCTGGCACGCGGAGTTGTAGCTCGACGACAGCGCCGAGGTAAAGCACAGGTAGACCGTGGGCGTACCCTCTTTGGCGCACTCGGTAAAGAACTCGATATAGCGACCGAGTGACACGGCGGAGGTAGACACGCGAGCGCCGGCGCGCATGCGGTCGTAGAACTCCTTGGGGCTCATGCTCGACCAGATATCGTCCGTGCGCTCCTCGCCATCGATGATAAAGGGGAAGCCCAAGATATCGACATCGAGGTTCGCAGCGACCTCGGGGCTAAAGTCGCAGCAGGTATCGACGACGATGCGGCAGCGGTCAGAATGGCCGGTAGATGCAGCCTTGTCCATCAAAGCGACTCCTTACGTAAAAAAGGCGGCCATCCGCATGGGATGACCGCCGGCCGTTAACTCATGCAAGTTAACGTATTTTACTCGTCAAGTGTTTCGATGCGGGGCTTGATGATGCCATATCCACCATTCTTACGGTGATACACCACATTGATGAGGCCAGTCGTCGCGTTCTCGAACACGTAGAAGTCGTGGCCGAGCAGATCGGTCTGCACCAGCGCCTGCTCCTCAGTCATCGGGGTGACATCGATGACCTTCTCGCGGACGAGCAGATCGTCCTCCTCCTCGGGCAGCAGCAGGTCGGCCAAATCCTCGACGCGCTCGACCGGTGCGACATCCGCTGCGCTGGCACCGCCCTGGCGGTTGTCCACGACCTTGGTCTTAAACTTGCGCAGCTGGCGGGTGACCTTATCGGCGGAGAGGTCGATGGCGGCGTACATATCTGCGCCATGCTCGGCAACGCGAATCACCGAACCGCGGGCACGAACCGTAACCTCGACGATTGCCGGGTTGGGGTTCGAGGGGTTCTTCTCATAGCGAAGCACAACGTCGACCGTCATGGGCTCGATATCGAAAACCTTGAGCGCCTCGCCGATCTTCTCATCCACATGCGCACGCAGAGCATCGGTTACCGTCGTCTTGCGTCCAGAAACCTTGATATCCATACGTGGCTCCAATCTGCCTCGGGGACTTACTGTACTGGCTATGTACCCACTGCCGTGCATTTAATCACCCGAATTCCCAAAGACCCGAATAACGATTGCTTGATACCGCATACCGAAGTCTCGCACTTTTCCGTGGCAAAGTGCGCTATAGGAAAGCGTCGGCTGAGTTGGTTTTTCTCCTGGAAATTGCCCTTGACCTGCTGGTTTTACGGAAACAAAAAAGCCGGGCTCCCCTATTGGGGAAGCCCGGCGGTGCGTGTTGAAACCGTGAAGAGGTGTCCTTTCCAACGTATAGGAGACGCCACCCCTAGCAATAACTAGCTATTGAGTTTGTTAATGTCGTCGTCGGTGATGGCGCCTTCCTGGCTGGACGATTTGTCCTCGGAGGATGCGGTCTCATTGTTGGAATCGGAGGACTCGCTGCCGGAGGACATGGTCTCACTGGACTCAGAATCGCCCAGCTGCACGTTAACGCCCGAAACCGTCTTAGTGGTGAGGTCGTAGGGCATCGTGCCGTACCAGACGCAGTGGACCGCCTCGAGCGTGCCGTCGGCCGTAATACCGTCGAGGGCATCGCTCACGGCACGGCACAGTTCGTCATTGGACGAGAGGCCCGCAACACTAAGCGTCGAGGGCGCCTCGAGCGAACCGACATAGGAGACCTCGCTCATCAGGCGTGCAAGGTAGCCGCCGGCCGTAGAGTCGCAGATCACATAGTCGACCTCGCCGGACTCGAGCGCCTCAAAGCACTCGTTGATGTTGGAATAGGTCTTTTGGTTGGCGGTGATGCTCTGCTTAGCAAGCGCCTCCTGCGAGGCCGAGGACATCTGAACGCCCAGGGTGGACGTGTTAAGGGTATCGGTGGAAACGCTGAGCGACCCACCATCGCTAGTTTTACCGAACACAGAAGCGGCATCGTACAGGCAGGTGCCGAGCGAGCTAATGTCCCCGTCCGTGGAGTTGATCTCGCCGATAAAAATATCGGCCTTTTTGTCGCCAAGCGCGGAACCTGCCGAGGACGCATCGACAAAGGCGACCTTAAGGCCCATGCGGCTTGCGAGGGCGCGGGCAGCGTCGACTGCATACCCCGTGAGCTCGCCGTCGGCGCCCTGCATTGCCTGTGGCGCATCGGAAGTATCGAGGGCGACCGTCAGGGTTCCGGGAGTGACCAGGGCATCATCCGACACCGCCGGCGTGACGGTCTCGTACTCGATCTGGTCGATCGTGGGAGTCGTGAACGTAGACAGCGGGTTGAACGCGCATCCGCTCAGGCCCAAAACGGCGATGACCGCTGCAGTCCCAGCACCTAACCGAGCCGCGTGCATCAAGCTGCCCCTCACCATGTCCACTACCCTGCCTTCTGTGTCGTATACGATCCGTGCGTTGCGCGGAATATCAGGTTGTTCCCACCAGCTGACCTGGTATTTGACCCCACACTTGCGCACCGGGGTGTTTGCTCGGGAGGCCGCAGCCACCTTCACGACTGACCCGCTCGCCCGCGAGGCGGTATTGCCCCAAAGAAAGTAGAACGGACGGTGCGGCTTACATCTAGGACGCGCCATGATCGCGCCGCGCGCACGCGGTCGCTTACGTGGATCCCTTTGACCGCGTCTGTCTTGGACTAGGACGGGCATTTCGTCCGTCCGCAACCACAGCCTGGTAGGAACGAAGCGCATTATAGCTAAGTTCAAGCTAAAGTTTAAGGTTAGGGGCGTCATTCGCATCGCGAGTACAGATTTCGCAGGTCGGAGTGGGCTATTCGTGCCCCTATGAAGCCCGAAGCCCCCCTGTGGGGAGCTCCGGGGCACCCTTCTTAGGGTGCCGTGACCAAAAAATGGCAAATATGAGTACTGTCACCAATTTAGTAACAGGCAGTTTTGGCCTCTCGGACAGATTTCGCGCTCAGTGTCGCCAACCTGATGCTTAGTTATTCTACATTTGTTTATTATCTTCTTACTTTACGCCGCCTCCGAGTCCTAAATTCTTTGATTTTGCTGTTACTGATTTAGTGACAGTACTCATATTTGCCATATTTTGGCCAGGGCATATGATTAACCCCCTATTTTCGATGCGAATTAGACCGTCTTAAGCCCAAAACACACCCGCAGCGTGTTAAGCAACGCCTCTTGCTTCTTTCTGCGGGCATCGACACGATTCCGGTACCGCTTTCGCATACGCTGGTGGATGCGCCATGCGAGCGCTTCCATCGCTTCCATGTCGCAAAGCATTTCGTTGTTGACCGTTGCGACCTCGATTCCCATAGTAATCAAGCCCGTGTTGCGTTTTTCATCATGGATACGTCCCCTCCGGGAGGAATGGCCCAGCTCACCGTTGTATTCCAGGTCAAACCGGGCTGCCTCCTGATATGCATCGCAAACTGCATGGGGCATCCCCGAGATTGCCTGCGCGCGATCATCGAACTCGATCTTGTAGTCGGTCTTAAAGGGACCGCAAGCAAATCCTCCATAGGAAAACGGAAGCGAAAACAGGGCGAGCATGATGCACTCCATGGGCGAGCGCAGGTTTTCTGACAAGTAGGGACACAGACGCAGCAATTGTTTGGCCGCGTTTCCCTTGCATACCGCGAGGTAATCTGCCAAGCGATCGGGCGTCAGCACTGGCTCGACTTCAAAGTAGCCCACGTCTGTCGGTTGGTCCTTGTCCTTTGCAAGTTTGTTCGCAACGGGCGAGGTGTAGGGAGGCAGATACTTCCCGCGGTCGCTCAGTGAAATCTTAGAGCACAGTTCCTGGGTCAGGGCAAACGCCTGGATGCAGCCAACCTCGCGTGCAACGGCAACACAAAGGGCCTCGGGAGATAGGCTGTACACCCCCGGTTCCACCTCTAGAATCGAGCCGGCAGGCAACCCGGAAGACACGGACCAGCCCACGCCAGGCATGCGGCGGCGCTGCGCTGCAGACCCTACCAGCAAGCACAAATCCTCTTGCACCTCGCCGCTTGCGGCCCCAATCCGCACCAAGTCAGGAAGATAGACGTCCTCAGCCGAAGGCGACGAAGCGTTTAGTACGCGGCGCTCCTCATCGGGATCAAGGTCCTTCCAGCTGATATAGCCCATCTGCCGGCGCTCGGCGCGCATCATGCGCAGCGCCGAGGCGCCTGTTAGGATTACGGAAGCCGCTAGCTGTTCGCCTGTCGGCTCGTTGCGCCGCTCAATCTTTACTGCCACAAAACCACCCCTACCAAACACGTGCGATAGCAAGGCCATCGACTGCCGCAGCGCCGGCGCGCTTGAGTTCCGCCGAAGCCGCGGCCATCGTCGCGCCCGTAGTGATAACGTCATCGATAAGCAGCAGGCGGCGGCCGTGCACGTCCTCAACCGTCTCGTACATGCCTTGGGCACGCTCGCGGCGCTCCTCACGACCGAGTTCGCGCTGGTCGCCATGGCCGTACTTGACGAGGGCATCGAGCAGAGGGACACCCGACAGCTCGCAAAATGGGCGCGCAATGGCCTCCATATGATCGAAACCGCGCCGCCGAAACGCTGCCGCCGTCGCAGGCACAAACACCACCGCATCCGCACCGGACAGCACACCTCCTAAGCGTTCGGGCGCTACGACCTGGGCATGCAGGGCGGTGTCGTAGAGCAACTCCGCCAGATACGGAGCCAGACGTCGCTCGCCCGCGTCCTTGTAAGCTTTAATGATGCGCGGCAGCGGATGCGCATAGACGGCGCACGCCAGGCAGCGGTCGAGCGCCTCCGACATTGCCGAGGACGTGCCCTCGACCGAACACTCAGTGCACAGCAAATCCCCAAACGGGGCACCGCATCGGGTGCAGCTATGACATGGGTCGATAAGCGTGAGCGCAGCCAGGCAGTCTTGGCAAATAAGCGTACCGGCGCGCTCGCAGCCGGCACATCGTGTTGGCGACAATGCCTCAAGCGCCTCGCGTGCCGCCCGCTCGGCAAACGGTCGCAATTTGTCCGCAAACGGTAGGGCGCCGGCACCCTGCAGACGGCTCAATATGTTCAGATGGCTCTTCAAGACACAACCCTCCCTACGTTCGGTCGCAGGGAGGGTTGTTGATTCAGCGCTATGATACCCCGATGCGCTCGGGGCAAGGCGGGCTAAATCCGCTCGCAGGCGTTATTCGCCGGCTGGCGGTTGTGGTGCAGACGAAGACGGGGTCGAGCCCTCGCCACCATCCTGGCGCGGCTTGCGGGAACGGCGACGGCGACGGCGCTTCTGGCCCTGGTCGGCCGAGCCCTCGCCACCGCGATCCTCGCGCAGCTCGCGCTCGTCGCGAGCGGCGCCACGCGAAGCCTTGGCAGCCGCTCCCCCGCCATCTCCGGGACGACGGCGCGTGACCTTGACCTCGCCATCCGAGACCTGATCGGCCACGGAGGGCACTGAGGGCTTCTGTTGCGCGCCCGAGGAATGGCGACGGCGCGGACGCGGCGCGCGCTCGTCATCGTTGCGTTGCTTGCCACCCTTGTCGGCAGGCGTATCGGAACCCGAACCACCCTTGGGGGCGGCACCAGCCTCGCGAGCAGCTGCGGCGCGGAAGGCGTCCTCGCGCTCCTCGCTCGACAGATGGCGGCGGCGGCGACGTGTGGGGTTCATGCCACCGCCGCGATTCTGCTGCTGGGGCTGCTGAGCCTCGCGCTCGCGAGAGGCGTTCTTGCCCGTGGCCGCGGCCTCGGTAACATCGCCCGAGCCCGCGCGCTTGCGACGACGACGGCCACCGGCGGCCTCCTCGACTTCGGGCACCTCGGCCTTGCCGCGCCCCCTTCCGCGGCCACGACCCTCGCCCTGGCCTTGACCGGCGCGAGCATCGGATTCAGCATCGCGACGACGGCGCTTGGGCATCGACGTACCGGCCAGACGGTCGGCACTCGACAGACCATCACCCACGTCGACGCCGTTCTCACGGTCGAGCTCCATGAGCGCCAGGCGCATCTCAGGCGACTCGATGCGCTCGAGCACGTCGCGCGTCACGCAGTCGGGGCGACAGTTGCAGCCCTGCTCGGCGGCCTTCTTTTTGCAGCCCTCCGAGCACGTCATGTCGGCCAGATTGACCTTGAAGACCTTGCCGTTCTCCAGACGCAGCACAAGCTGCTCGCGCGGCGTGTCATATTCCTGGATGCGCGCCTTGCCGAGCGGCGTGTCGATAAGCGTCTTCTTTTTGGGCGCGCGGCTCTTAAAGTCCTTGTACGCCTCGAACTCATAGCGCAGGCAGCACATCAGGCGGCCGCAAACACCGCTGATCTTGGACGAGTTGAGCGGCAGGTCCTGCTCTTTTGCCATGCGAATCGAGACGGGCTCAAACTGTCCGCCAAAACGCGTGCAGCAGAGTTCCTGTCCGCACTGGGCATAGCCGCCCACCAGGCGGGTCTCGTCGCGCACGCCGATTTGGCGCATGTCGACGCGAATGTGCAGCGTCGAGGACAGGTCCTTGACGAGCTGGCGAAAATCGACGCGCTCCTCGGCCGCAAAGTAGAACACGGCCTTCTCGCCGCCAAACAGGTACTCGACGCCGACCGGCTTCATCTCGAGGTCGAGTTCCTTGACCAGACGGCGGAAATCAACCATGGCCTCGTCGCCCTGGATAGCCAGGTCGTCGGCAAGCTGCAGGTCGATGTCGCTCGCCACGCGCAGCACGGGTTTGAGTGGCTGACCGATCTCGTCTTGCGGCACCTCGAAGGGATCGGCCGTGACCAGGCCGATCTCGGTTCCGCGCTCGGTAGAACAAATGGCATAATCGGCCTCGAGGATATCCAGATCCTGTGGGTCGAACCACAGGTCGCGCGAGGCATAGGTAAACTTAACGGGTACGACTAACGGCATTTCAGTGCCTTCCTGATATCGAACAGCATGACCTCGATGGCCAGCTGGGGAGTAACATTTCTGGCGATGTTGCGCTCGGCGGTTGCGACCGCCTCGAGCGCCTGGGTGGCACCCGCAACATTGGTCGCGGCGGCAAGCCGACCGATCGTGTCGCGCACGTCTTCGTTCACCACGTCGGCCGCCTCATCCTGAAGCGTCAACAGCACATCGCGCATGAGCGTCCGCGCGCTCGCCAGCGCTTCCATGATACCCGAACGCTCGCGCGCGTTGAGTTCGCGCTTGTTGCGGTCCTCAAGCTGCTTCAATGCTCCACGCGACAGGTAGTCGGCGTTTTGCTCAAGCACCTTTTCCTGCGTGGACTTGACCTCGGCGAGCGGCGCCTTAACGGCGACGATGAGTGACTTGGCGAGGCTGAGCACATCAGCCTCGTCGGCGGCGATAAGCGAATCGATGGCGCGAACCATCTGGCGGCGAGCGTCCTGGCGCTCGGCGCTCTTAAGGAACTCGATGCCGCGCGTGGGGCTCCCCGCCACGGCGACCGCCATGCGACAACGCGCGAGGTCCTGGCCGGTGGCGCGGCTCACGGCCTGCGCGGCCACGGCGGGCGACACCAGCCGAAACGGCACGCACTGACAGCGGCTCACGATGGTGGGCAGCATCACGTCTGCCGAGGTGCCCAGCAAAATGAACATAACGCCCTCGGGCGGCTCCTCGAGTGTTTTGAGCAGCGCGTTGGCGGTGTTGGCGCGCAGCTGCTCGGCGCGGTCGATGATGTAGACCTTGGCCTTGGCGCGGATGGGCGCCAGCGGCACGTCATCGAGCAACTCGCGGGTCTGGGCAATGAGGTAGCCCGTGGCGCTCTCGGGCGTGTAATAGTGCACGTCGGGATGCGTATGCCGAGCAACGCGCACGCAGCTGTCGCATGCGCCGCAGCCATCCTGCTCGCACAGGAAGGCCTGGGCGAGCGCCCATGCAGCGTCGAGCTTGCCGGCGCCGGGAGCACCCAAAAACAGGTAAGCGTGCGATGCGCGGCCGCCGGCGACGGCATTGGTCAAAAAGTCGCGCACGCGCTCTTGGGTGTCGAGCTTGGCCAACAGGCTTGTCTGAGCGGGGGCCATGTTACTCGGCCTCCTGGGCAAGCGCGGCGGCAACGGCGTCTTGGGAGATATCGAGACCGTGCGCGCGGACCTGCTCGACCGTCTTCGCAAAGACTTCCTCGATGGGCGCGGTGGCGTCGATGAGCTTTACGCGGCCTGGCTCCTCGGCGGCAATGCTGCAAAATCCCTGGTAAACGCGCTCTTGGAACGCCATGCCCTTTGCCTCCATGCGATCTGCCGCGCCACGGGCGGCCATACGCAGCGCCGCCTGCTCGGGTGTGATGTGGTAGACGAGCGTGAGCGCCGGATGCGTTCCCGCGACGGCCAGGTCATTGGCATCGCGTACCATCTGGCGATCGAGACCGTCGGCAAACGCTTGGTAGCAGGTCGTGGAATCGTAGAAGCGGTCGCACAGGACCACTTTACCGGCCGCGAGAGCGGGGGCTATGACCTCGTGCACCAGCTGGGCACGCGCAGCCTCGTAGAGCAACAGCTCGCAGGTATCGCCCATCGCCGTGTTGACGGGGTCGAGCAGCAGGGCGCGAATCTTTTCGCTGATGGCGGTACCGCCCGGCTCGCGCAGACTCACCACCTGGTAGCCGGCAAGATCGAGCGCACGGGCAAGCAGGCGCGCCTGCGTAGACTTGCCGGCGCCGTCGACGCCCTCGAGCGTGATGAAGCTATGTTGAGCGGGCTCAAAAGCCATGGGCGCAGCCCCTTCCTACATGGCGCGTAAATGCAGATATATCAACCAAGTCATGATACCCCAGGGGCAGGCGCGCCCCAACCACCAGGCGGCAGTTAGGGACGTTCCCAAACTGCCGGCCGAAAAGGAACGTCCCTAACTGTCATGATGGGGAATTTTGGACGATGGGTATAATCGTCGTATTGCATTGAAATGTGGCGAAAGGAGTGACAATGTCTCGGTACTGCGCCTCGTGCGGCAAGCTTCTTGCAGATAATGCCAAGTTCTGCACCTCGTGCGGTGCACCCGTTGAGCAAACAACCGCGAGCGATAGCCAGCCCGCTTTTGAGCAGACCGGCTCCCTTGATATGCCGCAAGCCAAGGCGGACGACCCCCTCGCCTATCGCCCCGACCCCGCCGCAAGCCCCGCGGCCGTCGAGACCACGCAGCGCGTACCCGTCGCGAGCGGCTCGCCCCAACAGCAGCCGGCTCCCTCATACGCGCCCGCTTCGCCACAGACCCCCGCGCCCAAAAAGAGCGGCACCGGGCCGCTTATCGCCGTTATCGTTGTGCTGGTGGCGATCATCATCGCTCTGGTCATCTTCTTTGCAATCAGACCGTTCGACAACGCCGCCACGCAGACGACTGCCGAGGTAGCTAAGCTGCACCATGACGTCGACGACGATGACCTAAAGCCCCTCGGCGATCCCAACAGCCTGTACGACGATGATGACGATGACGACGAGGATGGCGGCGAAGCAACGCTCTCCGAGCAGAACCTCTACCGCCGACTGAGCGAATACTACGACCTGCTCGAAGACCTCGACAGCCAGGTCCGCGCCTGCGCGCACGCCTTCAATGGTAGCTATCTGGAAGAAGATCGCACCGCCCGCCAAAATCTCGCCGACGTCGCCGAGCGCACGGAGGACACCATTGAGCAGTATTACGACATCGTCGAGGATCTGGACGTCCCGACGAGCTCCAGGAACTACAGCTCCTGGAAGGACATCGTTGCCCTGTACGACGACCTGGATCACCGCATCGACGCAATCTGTGATGCCTGGGAGATCAGCCTGAAATACGCCAAGCCTGCGGACCATAAGAATGAGATCGTGGCGCCGCTGTCACACGACAACGTGGCGGGCACCAATGACAATAAGTACCGCCTAGACTTTGAGGAGCGCTATCCCGGCGCCAAACCCGTCGAAGTGAACTAGAGCTTTGTCGTTCCCGAGCCAGCAGTTAGGGACGTTCCTAAACTGCCGGCAGAAAAGGAACGTCCCTGACTGCCGGTCAAAAAACGAGCGAGGATCGCAGGGTCCTCGCTCGTTTTTTAGGGCGATGTTTCGACTGCGCCGCTACTTGTCGGTAGCCGCTTTCTTGGCAGTCGACTTCTTCGCCGTCGACTTCTTGGCGGTTGTCTTTTTGGCCGTCGTCTTTTTGGCCGCCGTTGTCTTCTTCGCCGTGCTCGCCTTGGTTGTGGTTTTGCGGCCGCGGGCGGGCTTCTTCTCCTTGGTCGGGCAGTCCATGTTCACGCAGATGCGCCACGGACCGCGCGCCGTGTTGACCACCACGATGGGGGCGCCGCACTCGGGGCAGGTCTCACCCGTCGCCTCGAGCTTACCGCGCGCCGGCAGAGGATAGCTCACGCCGCAGTCATCGTAGTTGGTGCAGCGGATAAAGCGCTTGCCGCTCTTCTCGCTCTTGTGCGCGATCAGGTCGCCATGGCGTCCGGCCTCGGCGCACACCTTGCACTCGCCCACCTTAAGGTCAGGCTCGTAGTTGGTGGGGCACGTGGGGTTCACGCAAATCTCGAAGGCCTTCTGGCGGAACGGCTGGCACTTAATGCGCGGCGCGCCGCATTCGGGGCACACGGCGGCCTCGCCCTCGAGCGGGCTCACCTTGACACCGCTCGGCACCGGATAGGTCACGTCGCAGTCGGGCCAGCCCATGCAGCCGATAAAGCTGCCGCGGGTCTTGGCGCTCGTCTTCATAACCAGGTCCTTGCCGCACTTGGGGCAGGCGCCCACGCGCGCATCGGCCGTGACGGCGTCGCTGATGGCGTCGCCCAGCTCCTGCGTATGTTTGAGCAGCTCGTCGAGCACGCCGGCCAGCAGCGCGCGCGAGTGCGTCACGACATGCTCTTCGGTGTCCTCGCCACGCTCCACGCGAGTCATATCGCCGTCGAGCTCGCTGGTCATATCGGGGCTCGTGATGCGCGGGGCAAACTGCGACAGCGCGTCGATGATGGCGATGCCCAGCTGGCTCGGCTCCACGGGGTCGTTTTTGAGGTAGCGCACGGCATACAGGCGCTCGATGATGCTCGCACGCGTGGACTTGGTGCCCAGGCCGCGCTTTTCCATCTCCTGCACGAGCTTGCCCTGGCTGTAGCGAGCGGGCGGCTCGGTCTGCTTGGCCTCGAGCTTAATGTCGAACACGTCGACCGTATCGCCCTGCTCAAGCGGCGGCATCTGCTCATCGCGCTTAAGGCCGTACGGATAGGCCTCGCGGAAACCCGGGGTCACGAGCACGTCGCCCGAAGCCACGAACGGCTCACCGTTCACGTCGAGCTCGAGCTTAGTGTTCTCGATGGTTGCGGGGCCCATAAGCGTCGCTAGGAAGCGGCGGGCGATGAGGTCGTAGAGCTTGCGCTGGCCGCCATCGAGTGTGGACGGATCGCCCTCGCCCGTGGGATAGATAGGCGGGTGGTCGGTGGTCTCGACCTTGCCGCGCGTGGGCTTCATGGGGCCGGCGAGCACCTTTTTGCACACGGGCGCCAACGCCGGGTTGATCTTTGCCAGGTCGCTTACCACGGCGCCCAGATCGAGCGTCGCGGGGTACACGGTGTTGTCGACACGCGGATAGCTGATGAGACCCGCCATGTAGAGGGACTCGGCGATGCGCATGGTGCGTGCGGGCGATATGCCCTCGGCCGCAGCGGCTGCCTGCAGCGAGGTGGTCGCGAACGGCGTGGGCGGCTGCTGCTTGCGCGAGCGCTTCGTCACCGCGGCGACGGTTGCCGTCTTGATGCCGTCAACGTGGCCGTATGCCGTCTCGGCAGCATCTTTATCGGTAAAACGCGCCGTCTTGTGCGCGATCTTAAAGCGGTCGTCCTCGGCGGCGCCCTGCGCGGCACCCATACCGCGAATCTGCCAATAGTCCTCGGGCACAAACGCCATGCGCTCGCGCTCGCGCTCGACCACCAGGGCAAGCGTCGGCGTCTGCACGCGGCCGGCGGAGCGCACGTTGCCAAAGCCGCCAAACTTGGCGAGCGTCAGGTAGCGCGTGAGCACCGCGCCCCAAATGAGGTCGATATGCTGACGGCTCTCGCCAGCGTCGGCCAAGTTCTGGTCGAGCGAGACAAGGTTATCGAAGGCCTGCGTAATCTCGGCCTTGGTAAACGAAGAATACTGAGCGCGGGCAACCGGCAAGTCGGGCGCAACCTCGCGCACCTTGTTGAGGGCGTCCGAACCGATCAGCTCGCCCTCGCGATCGAAGTCCGTAGCGATGATGACGCTGTCGGACTTCTTGGCAAGGTTCTTGAGCGAGCGAATGAGCTCCTTCTCGGCCGGCAGCTTAATAACGGGCGCCCAGGTGAGATAAGGCAGGCTCTCGAGCTTCCAGCCCTTGATGGAGATACCGTCGGCAAGGAACGGCTTGCGCTTGGTGTCGTAGGGCGGACGTGCCAGGCCATCGGGCATGTCGGCCGGCAGCATCTCGCCGTCCTCGGTGACCGAATACCAGCCCAGCTTTTTATCGAACAGCACGCTGTCGCAAAAATCGGGCGCGAGGATGTGACCGGCAAGGCCGATCGTCGCGCACTCCTCGCCCTTCCACTCAAAACGGTAGATGGCGGTGTTGTACACCTTGTCCTTTTTGGGCTTGCCCGTGGACAGACGCTCGGCGATCTGGCGCGCGGCGTCGTTTTTCTCGGCGATGATGAGCTTCAAAAGAGGCTCCTATCTCATGTCTCTGCGGCTGCGCCCGCGCTTATGGCGGCCGACTTACGCCCTTGCTTGCTCGATCTGCCCGATGAGCCAATCGCACCAGGCATCCATGCCCTCGCCCTTGCGCGCGCTCACGGCAAACCGCGGCGCCTGCGGATTGAGGTCATCGAGTGTCTTAGTATACCTATCCATGTCAAAATCGAAAGCCGGGGCCACGTCGACCTTATTGAGCAGCTGCGCGCCGGCGTGCTGGAAGATGCCCGGGTACTTGATGGGCTTGTCGTCGCCCTCGGGCACCGAGAGAATCATGATGGACAGGTTCTCGCCCAGGTCAAAGTCGACCGGGCAGACCAGGTTGCCAACGTTTTCGATAAAGATGACGTCGATGTTTTCCAAACCCACAGCCTGGTCGAAGGCGTCGACGGCCTCCATGATCATGTTGCCCTCGAGGTGGCACAGACCACCCGTGTTGATCTGGATGGCGGGCATGCCGGCTTCCTTCATGATGATGGCGTCGACGTCCGAGGCGATATCGCCCTCGATGACGGCACAGCGCAGGCCGGCTTTGTCACGCAGGCGCTCGTTGGTGCCCAGGATCGTGGTGGTCTTGCCCGAACCGGGGCTCGACAGCACATTGATCACATAGGTGCCTGCCTCATTAAATCGCTGACGCAGCTGGTCTGCCAGACGCTCGTTGCGCGACAGGATCGGCGATGCGATATCAATCGTTTTCTCGGCCATACTCGGCACTCCTTACTTCTGCCATTTGGTGACGGCTAATCGTCGGGGGTTTCGATTTCGATACTTGCGATGTCGAGTTCGCGGCCGTGCAGTAGGCGCACGTTGGCACCACCACACTGGGGACAGCGACAGTGGAAGCGATCGTGGTCGAAGACGTCGCCGCAGTCCAGGCACTCGCTTTGTGGATGGACTTCCTCCACGGAAAGCTCGCAGCCTCGCGTGAGCGGGTCCTCGTCGCGAAACGTCTCCCACGCAAAGTCGAGCGCCTCGCGCACCACCTCGGTCATATCCCCGATACGCAGCGTTACCAAAACGGCGCGCGAGGCCCCCGCCCCACGCGCCGCGCGAATCACTGTATCGAGTATGCCGTTGACAATGCCAACCTCGTGCATACCGATTTACTCCTCGTCGTCCTCGTCGTCCGAGAACAGGTCCAGACGGCTCACGAACAGGCCCTCCTTGCCCTCGCGCGCAGTAATGACCACGCGAGCGATGGCGAGCGAAATCTCGTAGAGCGAAAGCAGGGCACCGTACATAAGGCCCAGCGTGACGGGCGAGCCGTCGGGCGTGATCACAGCCGAGCCCACGAGCAGGCCCACGTACACGTAGCGCCAGGCGCCGCGGAAAGCCGCGTAGGACACGATGTGGAAAACGGACAGGTAGAAAATGATGAGCGGCAGCTCAAACGCCACACCAAAGCCGATCATAAAGAGCAGCTCCATGTTGACGTAGTTCTCCAGATCGGGCAGCGCAGTTGCGACGGCAGAGGTCTCGCCGATGAGCCACTCAAAGCCCGCAGGAATGATGATGAAGTAGCAGAAGATGGCACCCAGGAAGAACAGCACCGTCGAAGCGAGCACCGTGGGCACGACCCACTTGCGCTCGTTGGGGCGAAGCGCCGGCAGGAAGAACGCCAAGATCTGCCAGATGATCATGGGCGTGCACATGACAACGGCCATCTTGATGGCCAGCGAGAAGCGCAGGCCAAAGCCGCCGAGCGTGGTGGTGATGTAGAACTTACCGTCCGGCACAAACGAGCGGATGGGGTCTTCCAGGATATCGAGCACCACGGGCGTGGCGAAATACAGCACGATGGCGGCGGCAAACACCGATACGACCACGATGGTCAGGCGGCGACGGAGCTCTCCCAGGTGATCGAAGAGCGGCATGCGCGCAGGTCCGATAGGCATTACTCATCGCCTCCCTTCGGGGCGTCGGCGGCAGCGGCTTCGTCCTCGACCTCAAGCTCACGAGCGAGCTGGTCGACGACGGCCTTGCGCTTGCGGGGACGACGGGCGTAGAGGTCGGCCGTCGTGGGCTCTGCCGGCTCGGGCTCGGGCTCTGCGGCAGGCTCGGGCTCGACGGCGGCAGTGGCAGCATCGGCAGCGGACACAGCAGCGGCGGGCCCAGCGCCCTCGGCCTCCGTCTCCTCGGCAGCAGCCTCGCCCTCAGCAGCACCCTCACTCGCGGCCTTCTCGGCGGCAAGGCGGGCGCGACGCTCGGCAAAGGTCTCCTTCTTTGCGGGCGCGGCCGTCTCGATGGCATCCTCATCCGCATCGGAATCGTCATCGACAGCAGCCTTCTTGGGCTTGACCGGCGCCGAAGCGGCCTCACTTACCGGATCGATAATCTCGGACTGAACAACTGCCGTCATCTTTTCCTGCGTCTCGCGGAACTGACGGATGGCACGGCCGATCGTGCGGCCCATCTGCGGGAGCTTATCCGGGCCAAACAGCAAAAAGCCGAAGACCACGATGATTGCCAGCTCACCCTCTCCAATACCAAACACACATACCTCCAAGGCTCGATGTGAGTCGAGCCCGCACCGCGCCATTCGGCCGGAACTCGTCTATTCATTCGATCAAGTATAGCGCCCGGACGCCAAAACGTTCGAGCGCATCACAAACATATGCCAAACGGCACGCCCCTTTTGGGACAGGGCTTATGCGGCCGTGATCGAAATCTCCTGGTCGACACCCAGCAGCTGAACCACGCGCATCACCGGGGGTTGCACGTTGGCGCAGCTAAAACGCTTGCCATGATCGGCTGCGTGGTGCGCGGCGCCCACAAGCACGCCAATGCCCGTCGAGTCGATATAGCTCACCTGGGCAAAGTCGAGCTCAACGGCCTCGGTGGGCTGCTCAAGCGCCAAGTCGATGGCGTTACGCAAACTGTCGGCGTTAGAGATATCGATTTCGCCGGTCACCTTAATGGTGTAGAGCTCCGGCGTGGGGTTGGTGGAAATACCCAAATCCATGTATACGCTCCTTTGCGTATCGAAAGTGCGGAAAAGTACGCGGCGCGGACTTGCAGAGCTCTGCGCGCTAGGCGCGCTCGGCACGCGCGATCTCGGCAGCGACGAGCTTGACGGCCAGCACCAGTACGTCGAGCGCGGCCTCCAGGTCCTCGACCGTGGGATAGCTCGGCGCGATGCGGATGTTGGTGTCGCGCGGGTCCTTGCCATAGGGCCAGGTGGCACCAGCCGGCGTGAGCTTGACGCCCAGATCGGCACAAAGCGCGGCGACCTTTTGGGCCGAGCCCTCAGGACCATCGAAGCTCACAAAGTAGCCGCCGCGGGGATGCGCCCAAGTGGCGCAACCCGTGTTGCCCAGACCCTCGGTGAGCTTGCGCTCAACGGCCTCAAAGCGCGGGCGCAAAAACTCGGCATGCTTTTTCATATGCTCCTTGACCGCCTCAATGGTGGGAAGGAAACGCACGTGACGCAGCTGGTTGAGCTTGTCGGCGCTGATCAAGCCGGCCTTGAGGCGCTTGGAGAACTCCGCGATGACCGCAGGGCTCGCGCCGATAAAGCCGATGCCGGCGCCCGGGAAGGTAATCTTGGACGTCGAGGCAAAAGCCACCACGCGGTCCTCGGTGCCCGCCGCGCGAGCGAGGTCAAAGATATTGGCAAGCTCGTCGGTCTCGTCGTACAGGTCGTGCACGCAGTAGGCGTTGTCCCAGAAGATGCGGAAATCGGGCGCGGCCGTGGGCATCTCGACCAGGCGGCGCACGGTGTCCTCGCTAAAGGTGATGCCCGTGGGGTTGGAATACTTGGGCACGCACCAGATGCCCTTGATGGAGTCGTCGGCGGCAACCAGACGCTCGACCTCATCCATGTCGGGGCCGGCCTCGGTCATCGCGACGGGGACGTTCTCGATACCCAGGTCGGCGGTAATGCCAAAGTGGCGATCGTAGCCGGGAACCGGGCACAGGAACTTGACCTTCTTGCCGTCGTGCGCGGCCTCGTAGGCATCCCAAGGCTCGCTGCCGCACGAGCCGCAACGCCAGAACATGCCGGCAATATCGTGCTCGATCAGCAGGCTCGACGAACCCAACACGAGCGTCTGCTCGGCGGGGCAACCTAGGAACTCCCCTGCCAGCTTGCGTGCCGAGGGAATGCCCTCAAAGCAGCCGTAGTTGGAGCAGTCGACGTTGCCGTCGTGCAGATCGGCGTCGGCATTGAGGATATCGAGCATGGGGCGCGAGATGTCCACCTGGGAGGGCGACGGCTTGCCGCGGGCCATATCGAGTGCCAGACCCTTGGCCTTGACCTCGGCGACCTCGGCTTTGAGCGCCTCGATGGCGGCATCGAGTTCGGTGGTTTCCATCTTCTGGTAGATCGTCTGCATGGGTGCGACCTTTCGCGAAGCGGGACGTTGCAGTTCGTCTAAGTATAGACCGCCACCGCCGTAACGTTATGAAGCCGTGATAGATTAAGTTCATCGCAATGAATTACGACATCGCCGCGCATGCCGGCGTGGGGCGCCTAAGGAGGCATTATGGAATACGGTTCGTTTAGGGCTGAGGAATTCGGCGACCTGCAGCGCCTGATCGACGGGCTGTTTTACGACCGCCACGCCATCGACCGCCTGGACCTAATCGTGCAGGCCGAAATCTTGGACCTGGCGCCCGACCTCATGGAGATCGTGAACCTTTTGCCGCCCGGCTATTACGACCGCCAGTCACTTTGCGACCAGTTGAACTCCGCCTTAGCCGCCCACGGCTGGGGCGCCGTCTACGGCACCGTGGAATAGAACCACTCATTGGGGACAGACTTAAATGAGTAGTCCCAACCTGCCGGCACTTGGGTAGTCATTTAAGTCTGTCCCCAACGACTACCCAGTGACTAAAACGCCGCCTGTGATGGTGTTCACAGGCGGCGTTTTTAAACTTGTACAAACTTGTATGCGCTTTTACTCGTCCTTGGGCGCGGGGTGTTTGCAGACCACGCTCATGTAGATCATGCCCAGCACGGCCGCGGTGACAGAGCCAGCGAGAATGGCAGCCTTGGCAGCCAGGACCTCGAACTGAGCCGTCGGGAAGGCAAGGCCGCTTATGAGAATCGACATGGTAAAGCCAATGCCGCCCAGAATGCCCACGCCGGCAATCATGTGCCAGTTAACGTTGCGCGGCAGCTCGGAGATCTTGAGCTTAACCAGGGCAAACGTCATGCCAAAGATGCCAATCGGCTTGCCCAGCAGCATGCCAAAATACACGCCGAGCGTCACCGGGTCGGAAAGCAGCGTGCTCATGTCCACACCCACCAAGCGAACCTGCGCGTTGACAAATGCGAAGATCGGCAGAATCACAAAGTTGACCGGCGTGGAGATCAGACGCTCCATGCGGATGAGCGGCGGAGTCACGCGGTGCATGACGCGCTCGACCTTGGTAGTCGAGACGGTAAAGTCGTGCTGACCCAGGATGTGCGCCTCGTCGTCGTAGCGGTCGTCGAGCAACGGCAGGCACTCGCCCAGCCAGTCGGTAAGGCTATCGAGCTTAACACCGCACTTGGCCGGAATGGTGAAGGCCAAGATGACGCCGGCGAGCGTGGCGTGCACACCACTCTTAAACATACAGAACCACAGCAGCAGACCCAGCACCGAATACGGGGCAAGACGGTAGTGCTGCGTCTTGTTGAGCCACACGAGCGCGCAGGTCACAACCGCGGCGGCGCCCAACCAAAACGGGTTGGGACTCTGACCGTAGAAAATGGCGATGGCGGCGATGGAGATGAGATCGTCGGCGATGGCGAGCGTCGAGAAGAACACGCGCACGCCGTTGGGCACGCGGTTGCCCAAAAGCGATAGCACGCCCAGCGCAAAGGCGATATCGGTTGCCATGGGAATAGCCCAGCCGTTGTGCGCGCCGGCATGGTTAAAGATCAGGTAGATGCAGGCGGGAACGACGACGCCGCCCACGGCCGCCAGCATGGGAAGCATGGCCTGACGCGGATTCTTGAGCTCGCCGACCGTCATCTCGTACTTAAGCTCGATGCCCACCAGCAAAAAGAAGATCGCCATGAGAAAGTCGTTGACAAAGACCTCGACGGTAAGGCCAGCCGTAAGGCTGCCAAGACCCACATACAGCGGGGTCTCCAAAAAGTGATGAATAGCCTCGTAGGCATCGGTGTTGGCGCAGATGACCGCGGCGATGGCTGCGATCACCATGACGGCGGCGGAAATCGTGCCGTTCTCGGCAATGCGCTCCCAAATGTCGTGACGCTCAAAACGCTTGCGCTCACGGGTGTTGAACAGCTGCTCGGGTGCTGCCATGGGCGGCTCCTTTCACGGGAAGGCTCCCGTCTTAAAAAAGCACGGCCCGCCCAAATGGCGACGCCGCGCTCCAACGTATTACGCTTGCATCTAGCCTACCCTGCGCGACAAGCGCGCGAGCGCGGCCGAAAAGCGGAACCACAGGTTGAACATTATTTGTTCAACGGCACGGGCGCCCCTGTCCAATAGGCGACGTGGTCCCGCGCACAAAAAACGACCGGAGCGCGGAGCATCCGCGATCCGGTCGTGAGCAGGTTGCAAAACCTAGCAGGCGGCCATGATGGGGGCAGCGATCTGCTTCTTGCGGGAAAGGACGCCCGGCATCCAGACGCCGTCGTGCTCGTCGGCAATGCCCAGGCCCTTCTGAGCGGCATCGGTCTCGCCCTCGAGCAGGACCTGCGAGCCCTCCTCCATGATGTCGGTGATGCACAGGACGATGCCGTCGGCGCCCTTCTCGGCGGCGTAGGCGCGCATGGCCTCGCGGATCTCGTCAATCATGCCAAGCGCACGGCTTTTGTCGACGGTCTCGTACTGGCCGATGAGCAGCTTCTTGCCGGCGGGCTCGAACATCTTGATGTCGTTGCCGACCATCTCGGCTGCGGTGAAGGAGCCGGACGGACGGGTGAGGAAGACCTCCATGCCAAACTTGACCGGGTCGACGCCCACCTGCTCGCCGAGCTTGGCGGCGACGGCGCGGTCGACATCGGTGGTGGTGGGGCTCTTGAGCATGAGCGTGTCGGTCATCATGGCCGAGAGCAGCAGCTTGGCCTGGACGTCGGAAAGCTCGACGCCGAGCACGCCGGCGAGCTTGGTGACGATGGTGCAGCTGGAGCCCCAAGGCAGGCAGATGTAGTGCAGCGGGCCGGCGGTCTCGAAATCGCCAATGCGGTGATGGTCGACGACGCCAAAGACCGTGGCGTCCTTAAGGCCGGCGACGGACTGGGCGGACTCGTTGTGGTCGGTGAGGACGACGAGCTGACCGGCCTCGACGGACTCGATCACGCGGGGCTCGGCAATGCCGGCGTCGGAGAGCAGCTTGGCGGACTCGGCCGGAAGCTGGCCCAGGGCGCAGGCCTCATAGGTGTTGCCGGCATACTCAACCTGGTTGAGCAGCTGGGACAGGACGACGGCGCTCATGATGGCGTCGTTATCGGGGTTCTGGTGACCAAAGACAAGAACGTTTGCCATGGATATCCTCCACTTGATATGTGTACTTGGACGTAGCTATGGTAGCACGCGAACGCCGGACCCTATAAGACGGAAGGGCGCCGGCGCAATTTGGGGCAAGTCTGTCCCCCTCGCACCAGCTATTTGCCGGCGGCGCGCAGGGCTACGTAGGCGGCGCCGATGATGCCGGCGTCGTTGCCGAGCGAGGCGACCTCAATGGGCGTCTCGCGCGAGGCGGAAAGCGCGTAGTGCTTAAAGTGCTCGCGGACCTTGTCGAGGTAGACGTCGGCCGAGGCGGAGGCGCCGCCGCCGATCAGGAACATCTCGGGGTCGACCACGTTGGCGATAAGCGCCAGAGCGCGACCGAGATAATCGGCCATGGTATCAGCCGCGGCCAGCGCAAGCTTGTCGCCCTCGCGGCAAGCTTGGAACACGTCCTTGGAATCGGAGGGGCCGGTGAGCTCGATGGGCTCGACGCCCGCCTTCTTGCACTCGGCTAGGTAGTTGCTCACCACACCGGTGGCGCTGGAATACTGCTCCAGGTGGCCATGGCCGCCACAGCCGCAGGTGCGCTCCTCGTCGGGATTCAGGCACATGTGGCCAATCTCGCCGCCGGCGCCCACAACGCCCGACACCACGTCGCCGTTGACGATAACGCCGCCGCCCACGCCGGTACCGATGGTGACCATCACCACATTCTGCACGCCCTTGGCAGAACCGAGCCAGGCCTCGCCCATGGCAGCAGCGTTGGCATCGTTCTCGTACTTAACGACCGCGTCGGGGCAGTGCTCCTGAATGGCGATCCTAAGCTCGGGCAGGTTAATGGCAATGTTGGCCTTGACCTTGGCATCGCCCGAGGCCGGGATGGGGCACGGAACGGCCAGGCCAATGCCAGCCACAAAGGCACGCGGAATCTGCGCCTTGGCGACCACCTGGTCGATCGCCTCGGTCACCGCGGCAAAGCCCGCAGCGTCAACGATGGGAGGCGTGGGTACGCTGGCCTTGGCAAGCAGGTTGCCGTCCTCATCGAACAGGCCCTCCTTAACCGAAGTGCCGCCGACGTCGATGCCGATGTAGTACTGCTTAGGTTCCATGGGAGCCCGCCTTTCTCGTTTAAACATTGCCTGTATGGTACCGCTCCCAAGGCAAAAACCTGCCAAAAAAGGACAGGTTTGTTTTGGCAGGTTTTATCTGGGAAAATGCGACGCCCGCTCATCAGCTCGCGCAAGGCCTTCGCCAAATATAAAGGCGCCGGGAGACGGAGGCTCCCGGCGCCCGTGAAAGGGACTGAATTGTCTGGTGGGCCGAACGGTCCGTCGCGGCGATAACGCCGACTAGGCCGTACGCGCCTGCAGCAGCTTGTGGACCTCGATGAGCTCCGTGGCCATGACGCGCATGGTCTCGGTGCCTGCCATCTGGTCCTCGGCATGCAGCAGAATCAGCGGGGCCTCGCCGTTACGCTCGCCATTGGCCTCCTTTTTAAGGAGCCCCATGTGAACATCGTGACCACCGTTGTAAGCCTCGTCACCCTGCTTGATAAGCTCCTCGGCGGCGTCAAAATCGCCCTCCTTGGCCTTTTGCACGGCATTGATGTACATGCTCTTGGCGGTGCCAACGTAGCTGATGATCTCGAAGCAGGTCATCTGCAGCTCGTTCATATCCTCCATGTGCTGCACCTAGCCCATCACGCTGACGCAGTGGTCGATGATGCCGGCGGCGTTCATACGGCCGTAATCGACCATGTTGATGACCTCGACCGGGAAACGGCCGGCGGCCTCCTTCTCAAAATCGCCCTTGGTGTAGCCAATCTGCGGACCGAGCAGCAGGATATCGCACTCGTCCAGGTGATCGTGGGCCTCGTTCATGGGACGAGCCTCGACCTCGATGTCCAGACCGCGGCTCGCGACCTCAGACTGCATCTTCTGGACCAGCAGGCTCGTGGACATGCCGGCGTTGCAGCAAAGCATGATCTTCTTCATGGTTTTCTCCTTATAACTGCGCGGCGCGCAGACGACAACTGGTTTTATTCCTTGCGGCTATTGTGCCCACCCCCTGCGTCTTTACACAAGGAGAGAGCCGCGGGCATCGGCACCGCGTACCGGCGCCCGCAACGGTGAAAGGGAGAACGACGTTTAAGCGTTCTGCTCGGCAAGGGCCTCCTGCTTGGCGATGGCCTTCTCGGAGATCCTCATAAAGGGCAGGTAGACAGCCATTCCGATGACAAGCTCGAGGGCCTGCCACACGCCGGCGCGCCAGTCAAAGCCAGTGGCAAGCAGGGCGTTGATAACGGGAGGCATGGTCCAAGGCACCTGGGCAATGCAGGGGCTAATGATGCCCGCGCAGGTCAGAGCATAGGTGATGCCGATGAACAGGTCGGGAAGAAGCACGAACGGAATCATGAGCGGCAGGTTGTACACGACAGGGTAACCGTAGATGACCGGCTCGTTGATGTTGAACAGGCCAGGAACGATAGCCATCTTGGCAACGGTCTTGGAAGCCTTGTTCTTGGAGAACAGGAAGGTGTCGAGCAGGAGCATGAGGGTGCAGCCCGAGCCGCCGATGAGGGCGAAGCTGTTGACGATCTGCATGTTCATGTAGTGATCGGGCTGGATGGTGCCGCCGGCGGCGAAGGTAGCCATGTTGTCGACGATGAGCATGGTCAGGATCGGCTCGACGGTAGCGCCAGAGATGGTGGACTGGTGAATACCGACACAGAACAGCAGGTTCGCAAGGGTGTAGATGAGGATGACAGCCCACGGGCCGGCGTTCATGATGCTCTTGAGCGGGTTGGAGATGCACGTGGAGATGATGGTGCACAGATCGGTGCCGGCAAACACGGCGAGCAGGGCTGCGGCAACAGCGAAGATAGAGAGGTTGAGCAGCATCGGGATCATGACGTTAAAGGAGTTGGAGACCGCGGGAGGCACGCCCTCGCCCAGCTTGACCTTGAGCTTCTCGACGCCGGAGATCTTGATGAAGAGCGTAACGGAGAGCAGAGCGATGATAATAGCCGCGAACAGACCGTTGGTGCCGGTGTTGGCAGTCGAAAGGGCGCCCGTGACCTCGGCAGAGGTGATCTTGTCGGTGAGCAGCGGGCTCGTGGCGGCAAGCGTGGCGGTGATCTGTTGCGGCATCATGATGACGAAAGCGGAGATTGCGACGACCACGCAGGCAAGCGGGTTATCGAAGCGCTCGTTCTTAGCGAGGCTGTAGCCAATCAATCCGGCCAGGATAATGGCAGAGACGTTGAGGGTGCCCAGCGTAATTGCCGAACCCCAGGTCTGGAGGTTGGCAAGACCCGCCGCATCGAGCGGGAACAGAGGGAACACGACATTGTTAATAAGAACCGCGATACCCGCAAGGATATAGAGCGGCGTGATGGTTGCGAAGGCATCGCGCAGGGAACGCAGGTGAACCTGGTTTCCCACCTTCGCAGAGACCTCGGCAAATTTGTCGAGGAAGCTCTTTCCGTTGTCACTGGCCATGATTGCTCCTAACTTTCAAATCCGGCCTTTTCCTATGCGCACGGTGGTCTGTCGCCCTCTGCCACCAGATGTGCCATGTTTTGCGCGCGGCGGCGCGCGGTCTGGGCGTTTGCCCGGTCGCTAGTCGACCACGTGGGTCGTTGCGACCTGCTTGAGCCAAGCTGCCGACTTCTTAAGGCGACGCTTGTAGCCATCCATGAGGTCGACCTCGACAAAGCCGTAACGGTTCTTAAAGGCATTGGCCCAAGACCAGTTATCGATGACGGCCCAATAATGGTACCCGCGGCATTTGGCGCCCTCGGCGATTGCCTTGGCGACCCACTCCAGGTGCTGGCGCACAAAGTCGACGCGGTAGTCGTCCTGGATAGTCCCTTCCGCGTCACGGTTCTTGTATTCGTCCATGATGCCGATGCCGTTCTCGGATACAAACCACTCAAGATCGGGGTAATTCTTAGCGCAGTCCATGCCAAAGTCGTAGAGACCCTGCGGGTAGATCTCCCAGCCGCGACTCTTGTTCATAACGGCGTTGGGCCACACGTACTCGTCGGCAAAGTGCGGCAGACCGTACTGGTCGATCTTGCTCGCCGGAGCCTGAACGCGCGTGGGGTGGTAGTAGTTGCAACCGAGCCAGTCGACAACGCCCTGCTTGAGGATCTCATGGTCGCCGGCACGGAACGGGAGCCTAACGCCGCCCTCGGCCAAGCTGTCGAGCACGTCGGCGGGAAGCTCGCCCTTGGTAATAAGGTCGAGCCACCAGCGATTGTTGATACCGCTGGTCATGCGCACGGCCTCGAGGTCCGCCTCGCTGGGGTTCTCCTTGGTGTAGACCGGGGTAAAGCAGTTGATCATGCCAATCTTGGCATCGGCGCGAACGGCGCCCTCGTCATAGGCACGGCGATAGTTGGCCACGGCCAGCGCGTGCGCCAACGAGATGTGATACTGCGCGGTGCGAGCGCGGTTATAGTCATGGAGCTGCGGGAACCACACGCCCTCCTGGTAGCGCTGCTCGGGCTCGACAATGGGCTCGTTAAAGGTGAACCAGTACTTGATCTCCTGGCCAAACTCGCGGAAGGCAACGTCGGCGTAATGGGCGTAAGCCTCGACGACCTCACGGCTCTCCCAACCGCCGCGGTCAAAGAAGTGGGTGGGCATGTCAAAGTGGTACAGGTTGACGAACGGCTCCAGGCCGGCCTCGCGAGAGGCGCGGAACAGCTCGTGGTACCACGCGGCGCCCTCCTCATTAAGATTGCCGTTAGCATCGAGCAGACGACTCCACTGGATGGAGGTGCGGTAGGTATCCAGGCCCAAGTCCTTCAAAATGCGAAGGTCTTCCTGGTACTTGGCCATAAAGTCATTGCCGGCATAAGAGCCAACGCGGTTATAGAACGAATCCAGATCCTGGATGGACCAAGTGTCCCACAGGTTCTCGAGCTTGCCGCCCTGGTTCCACTGACCCTCAGTCTGCGGGCCGGACATAGCGGCGCCAAAGAAGAAGTCGCCGGGCAGCTGATACTGTGCCATCGAAGTCCTCGCTTTCGTGTTCTAGAGCTTCCGGTTGGAGACAGGTTTGCCTTGGCAGGTTATCCGGCGCGGGCGCGCACCGGTTATCCGGATATCCAGCCCGCCAAAACAAAGCCGTCCCCAAACGGTCGGTCCTGCCGTGCGGTAGGGTTCCGTTTGTTGGCTACAACTATAGCGCTCTAATTTTATAAGTAAAGCGTTTTTTTCTTTTTTCTTTCTCGAACTTCTTTTATAAAAGTAATATGGGTGCCTCGTTGCGGGTTATACTTACTTATGTATTTATGTATGTCAGAAAGGAGGTTCCATGATTCCCAAATACGAGGCAATAGCTGCAGATATCCGTCGAAGCATCGAGGACGGCGCTCTAAAGCCGGGCGACAAGTTGCCCACCGTCGTTGAGTTCTGCGAGCTCTATAGCGTTTCCAAAATCACCGTCAAACGAGCTATCGAACAGATCACCGAGGAAGGTCTTGTTACCAGCCGGCGCGGATCGGGCACCTACGTTAAGGACACGGCGGGACTTCCCGGCAAGGCGTTTTTCCAGGGCAAGAACGACCGTGCCCAGGGCTTTTCGTATGAGCACCGCGGGGAGAAGGTGACCTCGGTGGTCTACGATTTCTCGATTGTCAATCCACCGGCGGACGTCGCTGCCCAGCTGGGAATTGCCGAGGATGACTTTGCCTACCACATCGTGCGCGTGCGCCAGGTTGACGAGAAGCCCATCGTTATCGAGTACACCTACATGCCCCTCGAGCTGATTCCGGGCCTTAAAAAGAAGGACCTGTACGGATCGATCTATAGCTTTATCCGCGAGCAGTGCGGGCTGAAGATCTCGAGCTTCCACCGCACCATCCGTGCCGTAGCGGCTACCGAGGAAGAGGCCGAGCGCCTGGACACCAAACCCGGCTCCCCCCTGCTCGAGCTCAACCAGATTGGCTTTTTGGATAGCGGCACCGCCTTTGAGCATTCGATTTCGCGCAATGTTGGCGACCGCTTTGAGCTGCACAACGTAACGTTGGCATAGGTTTTTGTAGTCATGCGGACGCTCGTTGCAGCTCGTTTAGAGCGGGCGGCCGCGCAACACCATGGGAGTATGAACATGTCCGATTTGATTAAACTGACGCCGATCTTCCACGAGAAGATCTGGGGCGGCCGCCAGCTCGAAACCGTATTTGGTTACGACATTCCCGAGGGTCCCATCGGTGAGTGCTGGGCCATCTCGGCCCATCCCAACGGCGACTGCCAAATTGCGGAAGGCCCGTATGCCGGCCACACACTGTCGTGGCTGTGGGCCGAGCACCGCGAGCTCTTTGCCAACTGCGAGGGCAAGGAGTTCCCGCTGCTTATTAAGATTCTGGACGCCAAGGACGATCTTTCGATCCAGATTCATCCCAACGACGAGTACGCCGCCGAGCACGAGAACGGCAGCCTGGGCAAGACCGAGTGCTGGTATGTGCTGGACTGCGAGCCCGGCGCCACGATCATCGTCGGACAGCGCGCCAAGGACCGCGCCGAGGCAGCACAGATGATCGAGGACGGCCGCTGGGACGACATGCTCAACGTGCTACCGATCCACAAGGGCGACTTTTTCCAGATTGACTCCGGCACCGTGCACGCCATCAAGACCGGCACGCTCATTTTGGAGACGCAGCAGTCGAGCGACGTGACCTATCGCCTGTACGACTACGACCGCCCCGGCACCGACGGCAAGCTGCGCCCGCTGCACATTGAGCAGAGCCTCGACTGCATCGATTTTGACGTTCAGGCGCCGACCGACGGCACCGTGACCGCACCCGAGGTCGACGGCGTGACCGAGCTCGAGTCCAACCCCTGCTACACCGTCGATCGCGTACGCGTCGACGGCAGCAAGACCCTCGACCAGCGCTGGCCCTTCATGTGCCTGTCGGTCATCGACGGCGAAGGCACCGTCTGCGGCGACCCCGTCCACAAGGGAAGCCATCTGCTAGCCCCCAGCACCGTCACCTCCATCGACCTCGAAGGCAAAATGGAACTAATCATCTCGCACCTGTAAGCCACCGGTCCCCAAGTGCTCGCCGGGATGGGCGCGGGGTTTGATCGCCTGCTCGGGCAGTCCTGCTCGCACGGAGAGCACATTAAGTGCTCTCCGGCTCGTGCGGAACTCGCGATCGACCAAACCCCGCGCCCATCCCGGCGAACCTCTGGACAGCAGCAACAACCTAAAAGCAACAAGGGGCTCTCCCGTCCATCAACGGGGGAGCCCCTACTCATATCCATTTATCAGCCCACCCGGCTCTCCAGACCAAAAAGCGAACGAGCAGAGCGTTGTTCGCAAGCAACGTTACCTGAGGACCTGGGTGGGCGTATAGGGCAACATCGGTCGCGAGTTCCGCACGCAAAGGAGAGCACTTAATGTGCTCTCCGTCTTGCGCAGGACTGCCCGAGCAGGCGACCAAAGCCCCCGGCGTGCCCGCCAGCCGGATGTACGGGTTTTCCAGGTGCGGCAGATCGGCCTGAAAGAGGAGGGCATAGACCTTGAGGTCATGCCCGACGATTGAAGGCCGAGGTGCCGTGCCTGGGAAAGCCGCCTAGGTCAGTTTCACTATAGGTGCAAAGCCCTTCATTAGCTTTTTGGTCTGGCCGGTCTTTTCGAATTGAACCTCGATCATGTCTCCGGCGACCGAGATCACGGTACCCGTGCCAAAGGTCTTGTGGCTCACGGTATCGCCCGCGGCAAAGTCCTGCGACGCGCTCGCGCGATCGACCTTGCGCTCCACCGTCGGCGACACCTTGGACGACGGCTTTTTGGCTCGCGATGCACCCGAGCCAAAGGTCGAGGCGACACGGCCGGCGTCGGGCGAGACCCCGCGATGACGCTCGGTCCCATAACTGCTGCCGCCAAAGAAATCGTCGAAGCTCGATCCGCCACGCGAGGCGGAACCGCCGGTCGAGCGCGTATGCGAGCCAAACACCTTGCCGCCGTACATATCCGAGCCCATGCCCGAGCCAAAGGTGCCGCGACGGTCGCCGCGCTTCTCCCAGCCCGTGCCCTCAAAACCGGCAGAACCGATACCGCTGAACTCGATATCCTCAAACGGAATCTCGTTGAGGAAGCGCGAGCGCGGGTTGGCAGAAGTTGAGCCGTACGTACGGCGCGTGGCCGCATAGGTCAAGAACAGGCGCTTACGGGCACGCGTGATGGCGACGTAGGCCAGGCGACGCTCCTCCTCGAGCTTGCCCGGATCATCGCTGCCGCCAAAGTCGTGCACATGCGGGAAGATACCCTCCTCCATGCCGGCCACGAACACCGCCGGGAACTCCAGGCCCTTTGCGGAGTGGATGGTCATCATGGTGATGGCATGCGTCTCGCCGGCCAGGGAATCCAAGTCGGAACGTAGGGCCAGCCACTCCATGAGCGCCGGCAGCGCCTTGCAGGTAAGCGGGCCATAGGTGCGCTCAATCTCATCGGCATGCACGGCACCCGCCGGCAGCTGCGTCGGCGCAGCATATGCGTTGCCCGCGATGGCAGCGGCCAAGGCGTCCTGCGGCGAGAGTGCCGGAGTGGCCAAGCTATCGAGCGGATTGGTGCCCGCGGCATCGCGCGCGCCGACAAGCGCTTCAAACGAAGATGCCGGGGCGGAGGGTCCCGGCTCGGGCGCAGGTGCGCTCACCACAACGGGCTCGGGCTCAGCGCCGGCCGGCACATCGGCAACGCCAGCCGCGCGCAGCTCTTCCAAGCTCTCGAGCGTACCCTCAATATCCTCGTGCGTCTCCTCAAATTCGGCGGCAACGCCCAGGAATTCCTGGATGTTCTCGGCACGGCTCTCGGATTCCATGGTGCCCTCGGCGCGAAAAGCCCGCAGCAGGCCCGTCTTATCGACAATCATCTCGACGACGTCCTTGAGCTCGCCGTCCATGCGACGGCCCTCGCGCACCAGCGCCACAAAGCTCGACAGGCCATTACGCACCTTGGCGCTAAACATGCCCGTCTCGGCTGTCGCAATCTCGCAGGCCTGGAAGAACGAGCAACGGTTGTCGCGCGTCAGCTGCTCGATCTTTTGAATCGAGGTGGAACCGATGCCGCGGCGCGGCGTGTTGATGACGCGTTTGACGCTCATCTCGTCGGCCGGGTTCACGATCATCTTGAGGTAAGCCATGACATCGCGGATCTCGGCGCGGTCGAAGAATCGCGTGCCGCCGACAATCTTGTAGGGCACGCCCGCACGCAGGAACATATCTTCGAGAATACGCGACTGGGCGTTGGTGCGGTAGAACACGGCGATATCGTCGTAGCTCGTGCCCTTGGCATGCAGCTTCTCAATCTCGCCGGCAATCCAGCGGCCCTCGTCGCGCTCGTCGCTCGCCTGGAAGGCTTGGATCTTCTCGCCATCGCCCTCGGCCGTAAACAGACGCTTGTCCTTTCGCTGCGAGTTGTGGCGCACCACGGCGTTGGCGGCGCTCAGGATATGGCCCGTGGAGCGGTAGTTTTGCTCCAACTTAACGGTCTTGCAGTTTTTAAAGTCCTGCTCAAAGTCCAGGATGTTGGTGATGTCGGCGCCGCGCCAACTGTAAATGGACTGGTCGTCGTCGCCCACGACCATGAGGTTTTGGTACTTGGCGGCCAGCAGGTTGGCGATCTCGTACTGGACGTGGTTGGTGTCCTGATACTCGTCGACGCTAATGTAGCGGAAGCGCTCCTGGTATTTGTCGAGCACCTCGGGGCGGGTGCGCAGCAGCTCGAGCGTGCGCACGAGCAGGTCGTCGAAGTCCATCGCGTTGGCAGCACGCAGGCGGCGCTCCAGCTCCAGGTAGACCTGCGCGGCCTTTTTGTCATTGGGGCTGTCGGCGGATTTGAGCATGTCCTCGGGCCCGATCATGGCGTTTTTGGCCGAGCTGATCTTGCTGCGGATCATGTTAATGGGAAACTGCTTTTGCTCGATGCCGAGCGCCTGCATAATATCGCGCACCATGCGCTTTGAGTCATCGTCATCGTAGATGGTGAACTGACCGGTGTAGCCCAGCAGGTCGGCGTCCTCGCGCAGCATACGCACGCACATGGCGTGGAACGTGCATACCCACATGCCGCGGGTGCCGCTGGGGATGAGCGCCGCCAGACGCTCACGCATCTCTGCCGCGGCCTTGTTGGTAAACGTGATGGCAAGCACCTGCCAAGGCTTAACGCCCAGGTCGCCGAGCATATGCGCGATGCGGAAGGTCAGGACGCGGGTCTTACCCGAGCCGGCGCCGGCAAGGACCAGCAGCGGGCCCTCGGTGGTGAGGACCGCCTCGCGCTGGGCGGGATTAAGGCTGTCGATGTCGACAAGCGGCTTTGCGGGCGCAGGAGCCGGCGCGGGAGCGTCGTAGATGTCGAGCGGGACAAGTTCGGGTTCCGGCGCGGCGGGGGCGGCGTATGCATCGAGTGGCACGGGTTCCGGCGCGGGCGGCACGGGTACCGCGGTGTTCTTTTCCCAGGGCAAGGGCTGGGTCATGGGCGACTCCTCATCTGACGGACGGCGCGCCTGCGGGCAGCGCCATAGTTTGAGCCGTACCAGTATACCGAGCCGCACGGACACCGACGCAAATCACACCACGACTCCGTGCGCCGCCGCCAAACCTGACCCCATTGGACCAATCACGGAGCCACCGATGTCACGGCAACGGTAGCGAGCGGCGGCCAGAGCGAACAAATTGACATGAAAAGAGGGCGGCATAGACCTTTTGGTCATGCCACCCTCTTTGAATGACAAGTTGTCGCTCTGGCCGTCGCGCAACGACAGCTGAGTTAGAGGCCGAGCATAGGCTCCAGAACGAAGAAGTATGCGAGCACTACGATGCCCAGGATGATGCGGTAAACACCGAAGCACTTAAAGTCGTGACGGCGAACGAAGCCCATGAGCCACTTGATGGCGATGAGCGAAACCACAAAGGCCACAACGCAGCCCACGCCCAAGATAGCGACCTCGTTGGCACCGAACGTACCGCCCTTAATAAAGTACTTGACCAGCTTGAGCGCACTCGCGCCAAACATGACAGGGATGGCCAGGAAGAACGTAAACTTGGACGCCACCGAACGCGTGCAGCCCAAAAGCAGGCCACCGATGATGGTGGAGCCAGAGCGCGACGTACCCGGCACCAGCGAGAGCACCTGGAAGCAACCGATGCCCAGTGCGGTCTTCCAGCTCAGGTCCTCGAGCGTAGCGATGGAACCAAAGTCCAGGTTATCGTCATCGTCGTCTGCAGCGGCAGTCGCAGCGGGTGCGGCAAAGTGTGCGCCAGCGGGACGCCCACCCGACGTCACGGCACGAGAACCAAACGAACCGGCAAGAGCAGCCTGTTCGCGCTTGCTCGCGCGCCAGTTCTCGATCACGATAAACAGCACGCCGTATACGATGAGCGCCAGTGCCACGACGGGAGCATTGTAGAAATGCTCCTCCATCCAGTCGTTGAGCGGCAGACCGATTGCCGCGGCGGGAATGCAGCCGAGCACAATCTTGCCCCACAGCACCCAGGTGTCGCGACGGCCCTCCTTGCCCTTGCTGGGAGAAAACGGGTTAAGGTCGTAGAAGAACAGGACGCAGACGGCCAAAATGGCGCCAAGCTGGATCACGACCAGGAACATATTCCAGAACGTCTCGCTCACGTTCATCTTGACGAACTCGTCCACCAAGATCATGTGACCAGTCGACGAAACAGGCAGCCATTCGGTGATGCCCTCGACCAGGCCCATAAAGGCAGATTTTAGAAGCTCGATGATATCCAAAGGGACCCCCTCGTTAGACACCCGCCGATATTATTCTGCGGACGGTGCGGGCGATATCCCATTATCAACCGTACGGGCGCGTCTGCGCCTACCCTTACCAAAAAACTCGCCCGTTCACAGAATTGCGAGCGGTCAAACCCAAATCCTTGGGTATAACTGCAACAAGATAAAGTGTCCGGCGGCCACGCATCCGCGCCCGCCCGATGCACGAGCCCAGCGCCCGTGCGATAGACCAAGGAGGAAACCATGAACGAGGGCTACACCAAGGTATTTGTTTCACTCGACGGTACTGAGCAGCAGGATTTTGTGCTCGCACGCGCCATCAAGGTCGCCGCAAACAACGGTGCCAAGCTGATTATCGGCCACGTTATCGATTCCACGGCGCTCGAGAGCGCCGGTTCCTATCCGGTCGATCTGGTCAACGGTCTGGAGGAGGCATTTAACAACTCCATCGCCAAGCAGCTCGAAGAGGCCAAGGCCAATCCTGATATTCCCGAGGTCGAGGTCATGATCCGCGCCGGTCGTATTCGCGAGACGCTCAAAGACGAGATGCTCGACGTGGTCAAGCCCGACCTGGTGCTCTGCGGCGCCCGCGGCCTGTCCTCGATCAAGTATGCGCTACTGGGCTCGATTTCGACGTTCCTGCTACGCAACACCGACTGCGACATCTTGGTCGTGAAGTAGCGTTGCTCCCACCGGCCGCGGGGCCTTCGCAGCCTTACTTCAGCGAGCTGGCTGATAAGAAAGATGGCGTGCCGCCCCGATGGGGCCGGCACGTTTTGTTATGAGGCGATCCTGCTTAGACGGGCTTGTACTTCTGGAATGATCTTCTCGAACATTACCTCCGCCTCGGGAAAACCATCTTCTTTGAGACCGCGCGCGGCGTCTCTTAGTGCGTCTGGAACCTCATTGCAGGTGTCGGCTATCATCCCGGCAACGATTCCCGCGGGCAAACCCGCCTCGATCATTTGGTTCATCACCGATCCGCGCGTTACATCGTCGATCTTCCGGCTCCCACCAAACGAGACGCCCATCTCGCGAACAAGGCTGGGGTAAACCGTTGTGCACAGCACGTCATAGAGCGGCGCCAACCTCACTTGTTTCCAACTTTCGTCCCACACGAGCGACCAGTTCTTAAGATGGTTATCGCAGTTACCTACGGCATAATCGAACAGCTGGTTATAGCCGATAAGGAACCTATCCTCCATTTGATTAGTCGACACCCTTCGCACCGCATCGACGATAAGTCCCAGATAATTGACGCCCGTCGGCTCATATTTAAGCTCACGCGAGATACCCTTGGCCTGACAAACATCTTCCTGGTGCAAACGATATGGAATTGGCAATCCATCAACCGAGCGTCCGTCATCCGACGTTACTCGATCAAATCGCTTCACAGCGATAATCGGCTCGGCGTCCTCAACCCGGATTAGAAAGCATTCTTCGGCCGATAGGTCCATCAGAGATGCGGCTCTAACGCACATTGCTTCACACACCGTCTCGCCCGGAAACGTTTTCGACCCCGCCTTGAGGATGTGCGTAGATGGAGCCGCTCCATGAGGCAGGTACCATCCGCCGCACGGGTCATCGCCCGTATGGTAAAGGCCAACCTTCGCCTGAGCACCCGCAAGGGAGATTCGACTCTCTAGCGCTAAGTCAAAAGCAACCTCCGCCGGTGCGTATGCCAGCCTGCTTAGCCGCTCCCCATCTATCTCTTCATAGCCCATTTCGAGACCCTCGGCCGAAGGCTCTCGCGTCAAAACAAGAGCGCCGACGGGTTCATCGCGGACCAAATCGAGCACCTTAAAGTAATCTCCGCGTTCCGCTCGCGCCCTTTTCTCGAGGTCCCTATTAAGCTGCCCCTCTGGAATGATGCCAGAGAAAAAGGAGCCCGTTACGTCCGGGCTGAACGCCTCGGCCGACAAAGGCAGCGAGGCCGAAATCGGGGCCGCATCAGCACTCTCGAGATACTTGGGGTCATAGGCGAATATCGGAAGCCCGGCGTTTTCCTCTAATACGCCAACCAGCTGGTAGGAACCATTAAACTCACGATGAACGAACAGTGCGCCATCCATTATTTTCCCCTCACCTTCAGAATAAAATCGATATCCACGATGGAGGCGTAGTCGAAAATGACGCCAATTTCGACCGTTGTCCGCCCCCGCTCGATATCACCGATCACACGAAGGCTGCGACCCGTCATAGTCGCGACGTCACGTTGAGTTAAGCCAAGCTCACGCCTTCTGAGCCTGAGGGCCTTCCCCATCTCGGCCGGATCGAAAACCATGCGCTCCGAGAAAGCAGCTTCTGACGGCTTGAGCTTGATGCGCCCATCCAGCTTTTTAATCGTTGTCACTGTTCTCATGATGCTCCTAGCTATATTCCTATTCGTGAACACAGTATAAAACTACTAAGCTATGTTCATGTACGAGAATATAGTATCGACTTCATTAGCAATGTTCCCGTTCAGGAATATAGTTGTTAAAAGCCCCCGGTTTGTTCCCAGACGGGAAGATTCCGATCGGCCGCGCCATACGGGCCGGCTACTCAAAGTATTGGAACTTGTTCGTCGAGAAGGCAAACGTTACGACAAAACCTTCGCCGGGGTCGGACGCTGCGGTGACGTCGATGCCCATCTTGGAGCACAGGCGCGCCACCAGGTAGAGGCCGATGCCCGTTGCACGCTTGGTGGTGCGGCCATTGTCGCCGGTAAAGCCCTTCTCGAACACGCGTGGCAGGTCTGCCGCACACACGCCGCAGCCGTTATCGGCGACGGCAAGCTCAATGCGCTCGCTTGCCAAGCCCTCGTCCAGCAACGCGCCCGAAAACACGATCTTCGCGCCGTCCTCGCACGCATATTTAATGCTGTTCTGAATGAGCTGGCCCAGGATAAACTCGAGCCACTTCTCGTCGGTAAAGACCTCGAAATCGAGGTTCTCGCACACCGGAGCCACGTGCGCCGCAATGAGCTCGCGCGCGTTGGCCTTAATCGCACCCGCCACCAAGGTCTTAAGATCCCAGCGGCGAATCAGGTAATCGCGCTCCACGACTTCCGAGCGCGCATAGTACAGCGCCTGGTCGATATAGCGTTCCACGCGATCCAGCTCGCGGCCCAGGTCATCCACGCGCGACAGGTCGTCTTCGCTGCCGTCCAAGTTTTCCAAAATCAGATGGGCTGCCGCCAGGGGCAGCTTGGCCTCGTGGACCCAGCTCTCGATATAGTCGCGATAGTCATCGGTCTGACGCCGGCCTTCGGCAACCTCATCGCAAGCGGCTTTGCCCACCCGGCGCAGAACCTCGTACTCGAGCTCGCCCTCGGCATAGGTTGGGCATTGCACCATCTCCTGCACCCACGCGGGGCTCTCCAGCTCCTCGGCCGCACGCTCCAGCTGGTGCAGAAAGCGGCGACGGCGCGCATATTCGATCACGATACCCAGTACGCCAAAGATAAAGGACACGCCAACCGCCACGATCACGATGGATGCGGGGGCGCCGGCCACCGTCAGCACAAAGCAGCTCAGTAGCACGCCGCACGTCCACACGGCAACGGGCAGCAACGCGTCTTTAAAGAACTTGCCAAACGACATGGCCGGACCCTAAACCGAATAGCCTTGGCCGCGGTGCGTGGTGAGGTACCCCTTGACGCCGATCTTGTCGAGCGTCGCACGCAAGCGATTGATATTGACGGTGAGCGTGTTGTCGTCCACAAAGGCATCGGAATCCCACAGGTCCTGCATGATGGCCGAGCGCGAGACAATCTTGCCCACGCGACCCAAGAGCAGCGAGAGAATGCGCAGTTCGTTTTTGGTGAGCTCGGTACTGTCACCGGTTGCCGTATTGGTGACCGTGGAGCGGGCAAGGTCGAGCTCCAACCCCTTGTGGACCATGGTGCTGCGCTCGCCTGCCGACGTGGTGCGGCGCAGCAGCGCGTTGATACGCGCCACGAGCACGCGCGCGCTATAGGGCTTGGAAATAAAGTCGTCCGCGCCGAGTGTCATGGCCATGACCTCGTCGATTTCGGTCGTGCGCGACGTAAGGACGATGATGGGGACCTCGGATTCGCGGCGGACTTCGTGGCAGATGTGCTGGCCGTCTTTGACAGGAAGCGTGAGATCGAGCAGCACCAGGTCGGGCGCGGCAGCGAGAATATCGCGCGAGACATGCTCAAACGATTCGCAGGCCTCGACCTCAAAACCAGCACGGGCAAGGATGTCAGCAAGCTCGCGACGAATGGGCTCGTCGTCCTCAACGATATAGATCAGCGCCATGGATTCCGCTCCCCTCTTAGTTGTCTTACAGCCATTATTGCCGCGAAGTCGCCGGCACGCGCCTCGCGCGGCAACAAGGTGACAGAACTGTTCGCGAACGAAAGGTCCGACTCGCCCTCGCTCGCAACGGGTGCGGGGATCAAATGATTATAAAATCCCCGCGCCAGAAAAATCATTTAGCGGCGGGCGCGGAGCTTTTCGTAGCCGTCGGCGAAGAAGGTGACCATAGCAGCGTCCGCCTCGGCAGCGTCGGCATCGGCAGCGGGAACCACGCCGTGCTCGTCGCTCACCAGAAACAAAGCACCCTTGAGCTGCGCGGGAATGTCTACACGCGTGACCGAGATGCCCTTGGTCTGGGCCAGCTGCTCGATGAGCGTCGCCGTACCGCACAGGCACTCGTCCGCCGGCGCCACAAAGGCCAGCTCTCCGTCGTTGACGGAAGCGAGCAACTCGGGCGCCACGCCGGTTTCGTCGGCCTCGGAGCGGGCCTCGGCAGAGCGGGCACGCAGCGCCTTGGCCGAAGTATCGGCCAGCGGCTCGTACTCGCCCACCGTCATGGCGGCATTGCCGTTGACGTCGATCACTAGCATGAGCACGCCGTCGTGCGCGGTGTAATCGCCCTCGGCAAGCGACCACTCAACGTGCTGCTTTGCCCAGCTGAGCATGTTATGGGTGAGCGGCTCGCCCTGCACCAAGCGCTCGGACAGCGCACGGATGTGACGGTTGAGCATGGGTACCTTTTTGTTGGACATGCGCCACCGGCACACGAGCGCGGGCTCGTCGAGCGTAAACTTCTCAACCGCCTCCTGATTGGCGCAAAAGTCCTCGTACGCGCGCTGGTCCTCGGCATTGCCAAACAGCTCGGCATCATCAATCTGGGGCATGGTCATCCCTTTCGTGTTAGTCATTCCGTCCTCTTATACCAAAAAGACGGCCCTCCAAACGGAGCGGCCGTCTTTTGCAGAGATTATTTTGACGATATGGCCAAGCGACCGATCAGCTTAATGGGATAGAACAACATCCCATTAAGGGTTTTCCAAGTGCCCGAGATTGCCCCGAAAGAGGAGCGCCGCGTACTAAATGTACGCAAGCGACGGTTTGAGGGGCAAGGTCGGGTGCTTGGGAAAGCCCTAGTGCCTAAAATGCCTGGCACCTGTGAAGACCATCGCGATGCCGTGCTCGTTGCAGGCCTGGATACTCTCGTCGTCGCGCTTGGAGCCGCCGGGCTGGATGATGCAGGTCACGCCGTGAGCGGCAAGCACGTCGACGTTGTCGCGGAACGGGAAGAACGCATCGCTTGCGCAGGCAAAGCCGCCCTTCTCCACGCCCTCGCGCTCGCAGAAGTCCTCGGCGCGCTCGCAGGCAAGCAGCGCGGAGTCAACGCGGTTGGGCTGACCCGGGCCCATGCCAATGCCGGCCTTGCCCTTGGAGACCAGAATGGCGTTGGACTTAACGCCCTTGCAGACCTTCCAGGCAAACTCGAGCTCGGCCATCTCGGCGTCGGTGGGCTTGCGGTCGGTGGGGAACGTAAAGGTCGCGGGGTCCTCGGTCACGTGGTCGACCTCCTGCACCAGCATGCCGCCGTCGATGGAGCGCAGCTCCACCTTGGCGCCGTGGTCCACGCCACCGGTAGCCAGCACGCGCAGGTTGGGGCGCTTGGCCATGCGCTCGAGCGCCTCGGCGGTGTAACTCGGCGCGATGATGACCTCGACGAACTGCTTGTTCTGGTCGGCAAAGTGCTCAACCAACTCAAAGGGAACCTCGCGGTTGCAGGCGATGATGCCGCCAAAGGCGCTCTTGGGATCGCAGGCAAAGGCGCGGTCGTAGGCAGCCGTGATATCCTCGGCAACGGCGGAACCGCAGGGGTTCTGATGCTTGAGGATCACGCAGGCAGGCTCGTCGAACTCGCGGACCAGGTTCCAAGCGGCGTCGGCGTCCAGATAGTTGTTGTAGCTGAGCGGCTTGCCCTGGACCTGCTCGGAGCCCACGAGCGGGAACTGCGAGCTCGCGGAGTTCTCGCAGCCCTCGGCAAAGCGGTAGACCGTGGCCTTCTGCTGCGGATTCTCGCCATAGCGCAGGTCGTCGACCTTCTCGAGCGAAACCTCGAGCTTGGCAGAGGTGTCCGCCACATCGCTTGCCTGGGCGGCAAGCCAACGAGAGATAGCCGTGTCGTAGGCAGCGGTGGTCTGGTAGACCTTCACCTGCAGACGACGACGGGTGGAAAGCGTGGTGCAACCGCCGGTCTCGTGCATCTCTGCCAGGACGGCGTCGTAGTCGGCCGGATCGGAGATGACGGTAACGCTCGCGGCGTTCTTGGCGGCAGAGCGCAGCATGGAGGGACCGCCGATGTCGATGTGCTCGATGGCGTCCGCAAAGGTGACCTCGGGGTTGGCGACGGTCTTCTCGAACTCGTACAGGTTGACGACGACCAGGTCGATCAGCTTAATGCCGTGCTGAGCCGCCTCCTGCATGTGCTGCTCGGAATCGCGGCGGGCCAGCAGCGCGCCGTGAACCTTGGGGTGCAGGGTCTTAACGCGGCCGTCCATCATCTCGGGATAGCCCGTGAACTCCTCGATGGGGGTTACGGGAACGCCCGCATCCTCGATAGCACGAGCCGTACCGCCCGTAGAGATGATCTCGACGCCAAAGTCATCGACCAGCGTCCGTGCGAAATCGACGACGCCCGTCTTATCGGTAACCGAGATCAACGCGCGGGCGATCTTCACATCAGATCCCATGCAGTCCTCCTGTCTGGTACGCCGCCGTGCTCTGTGAGTCGGTGATACGTCGATCTGCAGCGCTCGCGCAGCGGCATTGAAAATACTGATTTAATGTAGCGCATCGAGCGCATCGATGCACCCCGCAACGGCCGCATGTGCAGAAAAAGCTTGCGAGCGGAGGGTATGGTGCGGCACCGGGCACGGTGAGTTCATGGAACACAGGGGCACCATAATTAGATGCCAATGGCGTGGTAGAACTGTGCTCGATATGCATCCGCAAAAGAAAGAGGCACCATGGTCTCGCGGGTTCTCTACCGACCGTTTGACACCGAAGACTTCGACGCCATCGCGCTGATTCTGCAGCAGCTTTGGCATAACAATTCGGATAACGATGAGTACAACCGCCTCGAGGCCGCGTGCGACCTCGCCTATTGCCTTTCGTCGTCGACGTTTTCGCAGGTTGCCGTAATCGACGGCCAGGCGCGCGGCATTGCGCTCGCGCGTGCGGGGCAAAGCTCCGGCGCCGCCGTCAAGGAACATTGGATGGATACCGAGCGCGCGCTGCTATCGCAGATGCGCGAGCTGGAGCCCGATGCCTGCGCCGAGTATCTCTCGTTTGTGCGCGCAACCATCCGCACCAACAACCGTCTGCTCGAAAGCAGCCCCCTGCCACACGACAACGAGGTCACGCTGCTTGCCGTGGATCGCGATGTCCATGGCTTGGGCGTCGGCTCGGTGTTGCTCGATGCTGCGGTCTCGCACCTGTCCTCACGCGGAGCGACGAGGGTGCACCTGCACACCGACTCCAACTGCTCGTGGAAGTTCTACGAGCTGCACGGCTTTAAGCGCACGGCAACGCACCGCGCCAACCGCGAAGAGCGCCGCCACGACATGCCGCGCGAAAGCTTCCTCTACGAGCTGGACCTAACCGCCTAACCCCGGTAGCCACACCTAGTCATTCAAGAACGTCCCATCTCGGCACATAAGAAAGGGACGGGCTTTCCCCGACGGCTGTCGAGAAAAACCCGTCCCGTAATTTAGGACCGCTAGAACGTTCCGCCGCCGCCTCCGCCGACGCCGCCGCCTCCGCCGCCCGAGAAGCCACCGCCTCCGCCGCCGCTCGAACTATCGGAACTCGAAGCCAGCTCGCGGATGGTCTCGTGATACACGTCGTTAAACGAATCGAGCGGGGACTCGGTACCGTAATGATGGTAATACCACCAGTAGCAGGGATAATTGTCGTAGAAGCCATCGGCCTCGCGCACCTCGGGCGGGACGGCCTCGGCAAGCTGACGCAGCACTTCCTTCGAAACGCCCAGCGCAACACCCATCACCAGCAGCTTGTTCCACAGCACCAGATCTCCCGGGACGGCCTCCTTCAGGCGCGTAAAGTCCTCGAGCCAATGCTTGAGCGCCTTGCAGCGAGCCGCCACCTCGGCGCCCTCCGGCGTGTAACGGCGGAAGGTGCAGCTCAGGACAAAACCCACAATCGTGACGGGGATCGAGATCATAGCGGCACCGACGTTGGCGTCCGCAAAGTCGGTATAGAACAGAGAACCCAAAATGCCAAAGATAATGATGATGCCGAGAACCAGGCCGGCCACCATCGCGATAGTGCCATCCGATGCGATAAACTCGCGCTCCTCCAGCTTGCCCTTAACCGTGCTCTGATAGTCCTCGAGCTTGTCGCCAACAGATTCAGTACGCTCGCTGGCATACTCCTCCAGCTCGCTAAACGTGCGCGAACGGACGCCGTCTTTATCGGGCTTAACGCCAGCGAAGAAGACCTTGAGCACGTCGCGATCGATGCCGTCCTTCTTGGCAGCCTTCCAGGCCTCGTCGGTCACTGTGATGCGATACGTCCGCTCCTCTTTTTCGCGACGGAGCAGACCCTTCTTCTTGGTCTCGGTCGCTTCTTCTAGCTTGATCACGCGGTCGTCGGTCAGCTTCATCAGCGTGGCGATATATGCCTGATCGGGCACGTCGTTCCAGCTCATAAGAGCTGCAAGCACCGCGGGATGGTCGGCCGAGGGCACGTCGCGGAAGTATTCATCTTGGAAAAGCGGCTTTGGCTTGCGACGGCGCAGCTTGAGCACGACGATTACGCCGGTAAAGGTCACCGCCGCGACAACACTTACCGCGGCAAGCGTATTTGCGATCATGCGGGCGCGGGCGCGGCGGGCGTTGGCCTCCTCGGCCCATGTCTTCTCCTCGCTCAGGATTGTCGGCATGCGCTCCTCGCTCGAGGCGGAAAGTCCTGGCACCCAGTCGCTGGGGAAGGCGATGCGCGCCTCGGCAAATTCGCCCTCGTGCACGCACGGAATGGCGTAGGTGACCATGGGTTCGTCCGCATCGATCGATACGTCGCCCGTCAGTGGGCCGTGGCCCCACGCACGGAAGTTGTCGCCCTTGCTCGCTGGCGTTCCGATGGCACCGTCCGCGAAGTAAACTTCCATCTCGACGTCGTCGGAATTCGCAGACCAGCCGTCACCCACGAACTTCCAGTAGAGCTCGGCGGTATCGGCCCAGTTCATAACCGCACCGGTCATGGTGTAGCTCACGTAATAGATCGCGCTGTCGTCGCTCTCGTGGGGGCTGAAAACCTTGATCCTTACGCTGCCGTCGGACTGCTCAACCGTATAGACGCCGCTGTCGCCTTTGTTTGCATAGTCGACCCTGCTAAACGCGGCATCGTCTTCCTCGACGCTCAGCACATCGACGCCCGCCGTGCCGCCCTGCTGGTTGGTGCCCGTATTGATATCCCAATACACGCCGTTGATATCGTCGTCGAAATCAAACTGGCGTCCCTCGACAACGGTCAGCGATCCATCGGCTTCGACCGTGGCACCGATATAGGTTTGGGTCATGGAGTAGCCGTCGGCGTGCGCGGCGGCAGGCAGTAGCAACAACGCAAGCGCGACGAGTGCGCAGACGGAAGCGAATCGCGCAAACAGGTGGCGCTGCCGGCAGGTCTTGGCAACGGGGGCGTTCATAGGCACATCCTTTGTCTGTGATACCAGTAGCGTCATTGTCCCACGTTTGCGGGTTCATGTGACGAACATCTAGGTCAGCGGAGTGTCAAAACGGGACAAAAGTCACGCCCGCACCCCGGCAGTTAGTCATTGGGGACGTTCTTAAATGACTAGTCATTAGGGACACTCCTTGGCATGGCCTGTGCCAGCAATAGATACCACTTCACAGCACCGTCACAGGTGTAGCGGCTTTGTGTTGGCGCGGCACGTGCTGATTGAGCCGCCAACCGAGGGGCATAAAGCAGTTGAGCGAAAACGGTTGCCCCTTTCCCGTTCGCTCGAGGATCATGTCCCCCTTTTCCGCGGAAACCCCGGCAGTTGCGAAGAGCTGCCGGGGTTTCTGTCGTTTGAGGGGTTGGGCTGGCGGGCGGCGATTGAGCTGTCGAGCCGGTGGTCCGACACGCGCAACGCGCGGCCTCGGCAACTTGCGGGCCACGGCAACGTCTCCCCCACCGCGCCCCGCGCTATACTCGTCCGCATGGATATCAACACACGCAACATAGCAACACCCGCCGCGGACGCCCCGGCAACGGCAGTGCCCACCCCCGTCGTGGGCCGCCTTGCCCCGTCGCCCTCGGGCCGCATGCACCTGGGCAACGTGTTCAGTTGCTTGTGCGCGTGGCTTTCGGCCCGCAGCCAGGGCGGCAGCATCGTGTTGCGCATCGAGGACCTCGACGATCGCTGCAAGCGACCGGAGCTTGCCGTTCAACTGATTGACGACCTGGCCTGGCTGGGACTCGAATGGGACGAAGGCCCCTACTACCAGCACAATCGCCTGGACTTGTACGAGGACGCCCTGCACCGGCTACAAGACGCCGGCCTCACCTATCCCTGCTTTTGCACGCGCGCCGAGCTCCACGCCGCAAGCGCGCCGCACGCCAGCGACGGCACGCCCATCTACCGCGGCGCCTGCCGCGCTCTTTCTACCGAAGAAGTTGCACGCCGCAGTGCTCTGCGCGCCCCGGCCACACGCCTGCGCGTGCCCGCCGTCGATGACCTCGCCGACGACGTGGTCGAATTTGTTGACCGCACGTACGGCGCCCAATGCGAAGCACTCGCCACCGAGTGCGGCGACTTTTTGGTCCGCCGCAGCGACGGCGTTTTTGCCTATCAGCTAGCCGTAGTGGTCGACGACGCCGCCATGGGCGTCACCGAGGTCGTGCGCGGATGCGATCTGCTGGGCTCCACGCCCCGCCAAATCTACCTGCAGCATCTGCTGGGTCTTCCCACGCCGCACTACGCACATATTCCGCTGCTCATGTCGCCGGATGGCCGCCGCCTTTCCAAGCGCGACCGCGATCTGGACCTGGGCGAACTCCGCGCCCGCTTTGGCACGCCCGGAGCGCTGCTGGGCTGGCTCGCCGGGCAAACGGGCATCGCACCGGACACCACGCCGCGCTCTGCCGAGCAGCTGGTCGAGCACTTTAGCTGGGACGTTATCCGTGCGCACCGCGAGAACATCACCGTAATGGCCGAGTAGTCAAATACGCCCCGCCCCCTCGCCCCCCTCAACGAGGACATAATTCTGCGTCTTGTTATGTGCGGAATAATTCCGTACAATTGTGCAAAGGAGGTTTTTGCCATGCCAACGATTGAGAAACAACGCCGTATGGATCTAAGGTTGACCGAACGTCAACGCCTTACTTACGAGCGCGCCGCGGCCTTGCGCGGGCAAACTCTCACCCAATGGGCCACAGCCCACCTTGACGAGAGCTCCGCACGTGATATCGCCGAGGCATCAACAACCTATCTTTCTCCTGATGGTTTCGATGCATTTTGCGAAATGCTCGATTCCCCCATGCCCCAAGCCGCAAAAGCGCTGCTTGACCGTAAAGCGGTTTGGGAATGAGCACATTTACCAAGCCCGTTCAACTCCCCGTTGGCCAAGGCATCGAGGCTTTCCACTGCGGAAATACTCTTGTAGACGGATGGGCTAAAAACAGATCAGCCTCGGCGCGAAGAAGAGGATCAGCAGTTATATACGCATCGTATTGCGACGGCGCAGTCGCTGGGTTTTATACGTTGTGCACGCACTCCGTGGCTCGCGAAAATGTTGATGGAGGATGGTTCGTGCGAAACTCCCCCTCCCAAGTCCCCACAGTGCTGCTTGGAATGATGGGGGTCGATGAGAAGTTCAAGGGGCTTGGTCTTGGAGCTTCACTGCTCAAAGATGCCATCGAGAACGCCTTGAAAATTTCTGCCCTAGCAGGAGCGCGAGCTTTAGTTGTCAATCCAGTAGATGATGAGGCGGCAGCATTCTATGAACATTTTGGCTTCGCCACCCTACCGGGCACCAACCGAATGGCGCTGAAACTTTAGATCATCGGGCGACATCTCCTCCAGCTCCCAGCATGCCCTAAGTTACCCTACAAATAAAGATTACTACTGAAATGTAGGGTAACTACCCAAGGTATCGTATGAAGTTCTCGCTATGCCCACCCCTACGCAACATCCCAGGGCTGGAGTTCGTCGCCCAGGCGAACGATGCAGTCGTAGAGCACGGTGTGGCGCTCGGCTGGGTTGGCATCCCGATGAAAATGACCGTAGTACCAGCGCTTGTAGTCCAAGCGGTCCTCCAGCTCATCGAAAAATGCCGTAAGCCGATCAACGGCGGGATAATTCCAGCCGGGCGCCGGATAGAGCGTGGGCGAAAGCATGCGCGTAGAGCAGGTGTGGGTGATTACGTAGTCGACCTTCCAGCCCACGCTGTCGAGTTTTGTCCGTGCCTCCTCAAAGTTGCGCTCGTCCGGCAGCTCCTGCGGCCACCAGCTGGAATACGGAGTGCGGTATTCCTTGTCCACGCTCGTGGCGCCGCCCATGGTAAAGACCGTTGACCCGTCGAGCTCAAAAACCTCGCCGCGCGTCAGGCGCCGTATGGGGGAGGTGTCCGACAGGCGCTGTGTCAGCCCACCGTGCCACAGCTCCATGGGACGCTCCGCCCAGTGATCGAACCGCTCGTGGTTGCCGTCGACGAACAGCACGGTATAGGGGCGCGACTCCAGCCAAGCGATATCGGCACATTCCTCGGCAGAGAAATCCCACAGAAAGCCAAAGTCGCCCGCGACAATCAGATAGTCGTCGCTCGTCAAGCTATCCCCAAGGTCCCAATCGCGCAGCTTTTGCATGTCGAGGCCGCCGTGAATATCGCCCGTCACATAGACCGTCATCGGATCACCACTTCCCTGTAAGTCGCTAGCCTCCATTCTGCACGATCACTAAGCCAACCGTTCCAGCCCTTCCATCCCTTAGGGCTTACCCCTCGTTCTTCCATCCAAACGGGTCAAGCACCCAAAAAACCAGATCGAGCGCGCTGCCGGTCATCATGGCGCCGGCAAGGGCCATGCAAATGTGTAGAGAGACGGCACTTCGGAGCACGTCGAACGGCCCCAGAACAGCCAGCAGCGCGACCGCTGCGCCGGCAAGGCACAGCACGAGGCACGGCCCCGCGTCCTTGACGTACTTCTTTGCGAGATGCTTGGTGTTGTCACTCATTACTATCGAGCTCCTTAGAGGGTCGTTGTTCAGGTACATGCCGCCGCGGCAGAGCAGGGCGACAGGATAAGTGTCACATGTCGTGCGGACATCAATGAAGAAACCGCCTGCTCGACCAACCCTTGACGCCGTTTTGCACCGGCACCCCATCCCCCGCTATCGAGGTCTAATACTTTTCCCGAGAAGTGAACGGCTGATTTTGGACCCCTGAAACATCCGCATTTTTCGGCAGCAAAATCGCAGGATTTCAGCACCGAAACCGCAGGAAACGACACGCTCAAAGTGTCGATGCTTCGGCGGTCCGATTTAGCTCGTTCACTTCTCCGGAAAAGTATTAGACCTTGATTCTTTGCTGCCCCGAGGGTGCGGCGCTTCCTTCTCTGGAACCCTCACTAGCACTGGCACCCCTAGCCGCTGCGACCGCAGGCATGCCTATAATGAGACATGTTTCCTAATGAGAAAGGAATCCAGCTATGAACGAAGCCAAGCTCGCCGATTTGAACGAAATCCAGGACTTTTTCAACCGTGTCGACAGGCCCTCTGTCGAGCCGATAGGCGTCAAAGACTTTATTGGTTGGTGCAACAATCCCTACAAAAATGATTCCAATAGGACAGTAGATGACCAGGCCAATGTGCTTGGTCAAACCGTACGCAGCCTAAATTGCCTTAATGAAGACAGGCTTATGGAGATGAAATCTGCCCTGAAAGAAGGCAGGTGGAATGAATGGCTTAAAAACAATGGTATAAAAGCATCACCGGAAGATGCTGTTTTCTACCTTGCGCTTAAACACCGCACCGACAGCCAAGGGCATTACCGCTTTTACTTCGACAAAGATTCGGTTGCAGAAATCGATGCCTTTAATCCTTTCAAGGACAATACGACTGTTTTAGATCAGCAGTGGCATGTGCTCATCTCCCTGCTTGCGTTCCGTGACGTCGCCCATGCCCTAAGCAACGAGCGGCACGAATGCCATTGCCTATACCAGCACATTAAAGACTGGGACAAAGGTGACTTGAACGCCCTGGAACTGCGATTCAGCCGTTATGCCTCCGGCACCATTGAACTTCAACTTAGATCAAAGGGTAAAAATTGGCTACGGCAGCCCTCTTCGGCGATGAACGAATGGCTTAGGGTAGCGTTGTGCAGGCCGTAGGAGAACTAATCGCCCACCAACCTACTCCAGCCCTTGGCCGCTGTACTTCCCCGTCTCCGAGTCGTAGCTCAACACGGCGACCTCGCCGTTCTTCATGACGTTCCCGTCGATGTAGTAGTGGCTAGCCCCGTCATGCCAGATGCCGCGATAGCCCGCAATGCCCGAAACAACCTCGGTGTTGATATGCCCGGCGATAACATCCAGATAGAACTCGCGCCCCACGTAATCGGGCAGCATCATGGTTAACGACTCGACAGCCGTGCCAAGCTTCCAATCCTCCCCGGCTTCCTCGTCAACGCCGGCGTGCACAAAGACCTGGCCGAAGGGGCTCTCGTAAAAGTAAGGGAGCTTGCGAACCCACGCGATGATGTCCGCGTGCTCGGCCTTTATGCGCTCAACCGTAAAGGCGTAGGCCTCCTCGAACTCCCTGAGCCTCAAAAGGTGCTTAACGTGCTTGAATGCCTCGGCGTCTAAGAAGCTCTTGGCCGTTGCCAGATTGCTGTCGGCAAGTATCCATGCCTGCGTGAAATTGGGGTCATTCACCTCGTCAATGTACTCGAGGAACATCTCCTCGTGGTTGCCGCGCAGCGCCACGACGCGATCGCCGTAGCGCTTTTGCAGGTCCATGACGAGCTCGAAGACCCCGAGTGAATCGGGGCCTCGGTCGCAGTAGTCGCCAAGCAAAACCAGCTTGGAATCCTCGGCATCGAGGTCGACGGTGGAAAGCGATGCCTTAAAGGCGTCCAAGCACCCGTGAATGTCGCTCATAGCGTAGATATGCACGTATGACCCCCTGTTTGCGTCGGGACCCCACTCGTTTGCGCCATGCGGCACGGCGGCCCCTCTGATTTCGCGGGCGCCAGGCAGCTTTGCCCTGACGCGCCCTCAACGTTGACAATAAGTATATCTCGCCGTGCGGACACAAATTTACCCTTGGGCTCTAGCCGCTCGGCCTGCGCTTGCCTCAAAGGCCGCCTCCGCGTCACCCAAAAACTCATCCAACATTAATCTTGGCTCAAGAATCGCTTAATCTATAACCTGCACTATAGAGTTCGACAGAGGGCGGGGCGGCGGCGCGCGACGCAGGCCGCCGAACGCAACGCTTGCGCCCGGGCAAATCGCCTGGCGTCGCGCCCATCGAACGAAAGGACAGGTCATGGACGACCTCGAAAAAGTTGAAACCATCCGCACCAAGTGCAACGTGAGTTACACCGATGCCAAGGCAGCACTCGATGCCGCCGACGGCAACGTTTTGGACGCCATTATTTGGCTCGAGTCGCAAGGCAAGACCCAGACCACGTCGGCGCACGCCGCCACCGAGTCCGAGCCGGTAGATGAGCCCTCGGCCGAGATGGTCGCCGCGCAGGCCGCCTACGAGAAGTCGAGCGAAAAGACCGACTTCTCCAAGAAGATGGACAGCGTGTGGGAGTACCTCAAAAAGCTCTTCCGCCTGAGCCTGGACACCAAGTTTATCGCCACGCGCCGCGATGCGATCATCCTTAACATCCCCATCCTGATTCCCATCGTCGCCTTGTTTGCCTGGGGCGCCACGATATGGCTGATGCTGATCGGTCTGTTCTTTGGCATGCGTTACCGCATCGATAGCGACGGCGACGTGCCCGGCAGCATCAACAACCTGATGAATCACGCCGCCGATGCCGCAGACGATATCAAGCAAAATCTGAACGACGACAAGTAATCGCAGACGGGGGCACGCATGGCACGAATCCTGATCGTAGAGGACGAGGAGAAAATCGCCCGCTTTGTGACGCTCGAGCTGGAGCACGAGGGCTACCAGGTGGAGCACGCCGCCGACGGCCGCACCGCCGTCGACCTGGCGCTGGAGCGCGACTACGATCTGATTCTGCTCGACGTGCTGCTGCCGCAGCTCAACGGTATGGAGGTGCTGCGGCGCGTGCGCAAGCACAAGGATGTGCCGGTGATCATGGTCACCGCGCGCGATGCCGTGATGGACAAGGTAGCCGGGCTCGACGCCGGCGCCGACGATTACCTGACCAAGCCGTTTGCGATTGAGGAGCTGTTCGCACGGATCCGCGTGGCGCTGAAGCGCTCGGAGGCCATGCGGACGGCTTCGAGCGTTGGCGGCATCGGGACGGGCGCGGCGAGCGACGCGGCCGGGAACGCCGCTGCGATACCCCCGGCTGGCGACTCGACCCAGGCATCCGCCTCGCCCTCCCCCGCTACGCTCACCGTGGGATCGGTTGTGCTCGATCCCGACCGCCGCGAAGTCACCGTCGGCGGATCGCCCGTTGTGCTCACGGCCCGAGAGTTCGACGTCCTCGCCCTGCTTATGGCGCATGCCGGCACCGTGCTCACGCGCGAGCGCATCGCGCACGAGGCGCTGGGCTACGAATACGTAGGCGACACCAACAACGTCGACGTGCACATCGCGCACCTACGCGCCAAGATTGAAGACGCCGGCGGCGCCCGCATCATCCAGACCGTGCGCGGGGTGGGCTATGTCTGCCGCGCATAACGCCGAGACCAAGCGCGTCACCTCCATTGCCCGCGCCATCAACTGGAGCTACATGTGGCGCCGCCTGATGAGCTACGTCTGGCTCGATCTGTGGCTGCTGGTTGTTGCGGCGGCGATCCTGGTCTATGGCTACAACCAGACGCTGCCCGACGGCGCGTTTACCGCAGGCTGGATCCCCGGCGCCACCGTTCACGGCATGTCGTTCGCGCCCGCGCGCGGCTTGGACCTGGCCACGCTCACCTATACCGTCGAGCTTGCGCGCACCACCAAGACCTTCCCCCTCGCGCAGGACCTCATCGCGCTGTGGCCCCTCTATCTTGTCGTTGCGGGAGGGCAAGTCATCAGCGTGCTCAACATGCTCAGCGGCGCTCGCCGCGTGCGCCGCACCATGGCACCGCTCAACGACCTGGCCCTGCGCGTGGACGAGCTCGGCCGCATGCAGCTCTCCGGCGGCAAGATGGAAACGCTGGAGCAGGCAATCGAACGCGCGAGTGTCGACTCGCCGAGCGTCACCACCGGCGACGCCGACCTGGCGAGCATCGAGGTCGCGCTCAACCGCCTGCTGCGCCAGATGCAAGAGGCCAAGCTACAGCAGATGCGCTTTGTCAACGATGCGAGCCACGAGCTGCGCACGCCCATCGCGGTGATTCAGGGCTACGTGAACATGCTCGACCGCTGGGGCAAAGACGACCCGGACGTGCTGACAGAATCCATCGCGTCCCTCAAGGCCGAAAGCGAGCACATGCAAGAGCTCGTGGAGCAGCTGCTGTTTTTGGCGCGCGGCGATGCCGGCCGCACCGTACTGAGGCGCGTGGACACCAACCTGGCCGCACTGGTCGGCGAGGTGTGCGAGGAATCGCAGATGATCGATGCCGAGCACACGTATCGGCTGGCGTACGACACTGCGCTCGCCAGCGACCCGCGCTGCGATGCTTCTGTCGACGTGGCGCTCATGAAGCAGGCCCTGCGCGTGATCGTGCAAAACGCCGCCAAGTATTCGGACGCGGGCACGTCCATCACCTTTGGCGTAGCGCAGGATACGGGCACGGGCGCGATCGACATAAGTGTTGAGGACGAGGGTATCGGCATGAATCAGGAATCCGCAGCTCACGCGTTTGAACGGTTCTACCGTGCCGACAACGCACGCGATGCCGGCGCGCAGGGCTCGGGTCTGGGGCTTGCCATTGCCAAGTGGATTGTCGATAGCCATGGCGGCGTTATTGGCGTGACCTCGGTCGAAGGCGTCGGCAGCCGCTTTACGATTCGCCTGCCACGGTAGGAAGCCCCTCGGCGTAAAAAAGGGATAAGGCCATGCGGCCCTATCCCTTTTGTTCGTTATGGCAGTTTGTGCGCTACTCGCGACACAGATGCACGGCGAAGCCGGCGAACTCGCGCTTAAAGTACACGAGCTTGGTAGAACCGTCGGGCAGCAGCGCGCGCGACTCCTCGTTAACCTCGAGCCCACGCTCGGCAAACCACTTCTCGGCCGCATCGATGTCGTTGACGGCAAAGCCGATGTGGCCCTTGGTGCCACGACCGTTCTGCTTCATGACCTCGATCAGCGAATCGTTAAAGTACGAAACCGGGGTCTCGATAACGGGCAAGCCCATCATCGTCGAGAACAGCTCCGCGATCTCCAAGGCGTCTGCCGGGTCGGCGGCGTTGATGCCCACATGGGCGACGCGCATGCCAAAGAGCTCGACCGGATTGGCGTTCTGCTCATTCATACAGGCAGCGCCTACTGAGCCATGACGTCGAGAACGGCCTTCTCGGCAGCAACGCGGTTCATGCCGGTCATGAAGGGCACGCCGCTCACGTACGGGCAGGTGAGGCCCTCGGGGGCAACGGTGGTGGCGATCAGCAGGTCGGCGCCTTCGTCGCAAGCGTCCTTGGCCTCGGAGATGGCGCACTGCACGATCTCATACTTGCCGGCATAACCGTTGGCGTCGAGCATGGTAGCGACCTTCTGGGCAACGAGCGTGGAAGTAGCAGCGCCAGCACCGCAAGCCAAAACGATCTTCTTCATAGGTAATGTCTCCCTTCATGGTTTACTTTAGGTAAGTGTACCGCAGCGAGCGATGGTGCTCGGCCTCGATGCACTTTTGTACCAGTTTGCCTGCGCGCTGCGTATAATACATCTAGTACGTGTTGTCATACCGCCTGTTTTATGAGCGACCGAGGAGCTCAATATGCCCGATTCCCGCACACTCTGGACCGCCGTCGTCATTATTTGTATCGCCGTGTCGGTGTTCTTTAGCATCAAAAAACGCACCACGTTTAAGCGCCTGCAGCAGTTGATGGCCGCCAAACAGTGGGACGAGTTCGATCGTTTGCTCGACGGCAAGCTCACCAGCATGCTGTACCCGCGCTACAACCGCGACTACCTGCGCCTGAACTCCTATCTGCTGCGCGAGGACCACGAGCACGCCAACGAGATGTTCGACCTGCTGCTGGGGCTCAACCTGCCCAAGATGCAGCGCGTCGACCTGGTAATTAAGGCCTTTAACTACTACGTTGGCCAGGAGGACCGCAAAAAGTCCAAGGAGTTGCTGCACGAGATCAAGGGCTTTGAGGGCGGTCAGGCCGAGGCAGTCGCGCACGAGTGTCAGCTGATGTACGACACGATGATCCTCAAGCGCCACAACGACATTCCCGAACTGGAGCGCATGCTCGAGGATGTCGGCGACGACCCGGTCAAGCGCTGCCGCCTGGAGTACCTGCTGGCCCTGCAGTACAAGAACAAGGGCGACGAGGCCAAGTTCCAGGAGTTCCTGGAGAAGTCGGGCCAACACTCGATGGCCGTCAACGCGTAACGGACGGCTTGTGCTAGACTTCTAGTCTCACGGGGGCGTGGCGGAATTGGCATACGCAGGAGACTTAAAATCTCTCGCCGCAAGGATTGTGGGTTCGAGTCCCACCGCCCCTACCATTGGCTTTTACGGGCCCGTATCTCCCAGAGATGCGGGCCCGTTTCTTTTGCACGCCGGTGGGGCTCGAACCCGCGAGGGGGCAAGCGTTAAGCAAACGCGGAGCGTTTGTAGCGAGCCGGCGAGGGCGCCGGCAGGCGACCGAAGCCGGTGCGTATTTGCGAAGCAAATACGCAGACGTCCCACCGCCCCTACCACGTATTGTTTACGAGCCCGTGTCCCTTTGGGATGCGGGCTCGTTTCTTTTAGATGCCGTCAACTGCAGGGCAGCTAATTTGGGACGGGGCTTTTTTGACTACTTTTCCGCCCACCCAATGAGTTTTCTGGGACGGGGATTAAAAAATCATTAGGTACACAATGATTTTTTAATCCCCGTCCCAGAAAACTCATTCACGGAAAGGCTCGGGCGGACCATGTAGCTAAAAAAGCCCCGTCCCAAAAAGACTACTTTTAGAGTGTGCTGAGAGTGGGGGTCCAGGCGATGGTGGGGGTCGCGCCGTCGAGAGTCTCGTTGATGGTTGCTGCCATACCGGCGAGTAGGCTGTTCTCGCTTACTGTGAGCGTGTCGTAGCCGCCGGCGCGCATGAGTTCGCGAATCACCACGGCGCCAGCGAGAATCACGCCCGCACGCTTGGACTGCACGCCCGGCAATGCGGCAATGCCCGTAACACCCAGCGCGGACATGCACTCGATAGCGGTCGAGACCTGCTCCATCGAAAGCTCGCGCAGGTGCACAAAGCTCGAATCGTACGGCTCCAGCTCGTGAACGAGTGCAACGAGCGTGGTGACGGTGCCACCCACCGCGACCAAGCGCTCGGCGCGCTCAAAGTTGTTGGGCAGGCTCTCAAAGTACGCCGTAAACTGCTCGTTTGCCCAGTCGGCAGCAGCCGCAAGCTCACCTGCCAAAGGCGGCAGCGCCGAGAAAAACCGCTCCGTCACGCGACGGCAACCGATGTCCAGTGAGCGCGTTCCCTCCAGCGCAAAGACCCCGCGCTCAGGCGCATAGACGCCCGTCGCGAGCTCCGTGGAGCCACCGCCCGAATCGGCGACGATGATGCGCTCGCCAGCAAAGTCGTGTGCCACGCCAAAAAACGTCAGGCGCGCCTCGACCTCGCCCGGAATCACCTGCGGTTCGAGCCCCAGCTCGCGCAGGCCGTCTAGCAGCAGGGCGGCGTTGGACGCATCACGCGCGGCGCTCGTGCATGTGGTGCAGATGCGCACGGCCCCAAAGGCACGGGCTTCGTCCACAAACATGCGGCACGCAGCGAGCACGCGCTCAACGGCCGCCTCGCAAAAGCGCCCCGTCGCGTCCACGCCCTCGCCCAAGTCGGTGATCTCGGTATGCTTGGACGATTCCACGATCGCCCCGGCCTCGACCTGCGCCAGCACCAGTCGCGACGACACCGTTCCCAGGTCGATCGCGGCCACCTTATATCGTTTGCACTCTGCCATTGCGGGCTCCCCTCCGGGCGTTACTCGCCTACTCGCCGCTGGACGCGACCGTCTGACCCTCGACGCCGTTAAATCCAAACAGCATGTCGAGCGTCTGAATGTACCACGGCGCGTCCTTGCCGACTTCTTCGATCTCCTTGGCCACCTCGCTGGCCTTCTTGGCGTTCGACGACTTCTTTTCAGCCGACGACGAGTCCGAATCATCGTCCAGGCCCAAGACATCAATCCTAGTCTCACCAGGCATCACCAGGCCCAGGTCCTCGGACGCCGCATCCTTGATGCCCTCCTCCGAGAGCAGCTTGTCGACGCTTTTTTGCAGCTCGTCGTTATATTGCTCGCGAATTTCGACCTGCTTGGCCAAGATATCACTCGAACGCTTAGCCACGTACAGGTCGCGTACGGGAAAATACAGGCTCACGAGCGCCAGCGCCACCACGATACCGATAAACAGCAGGCGCAGAGAGCCATGCGTAAAGTCATAGATCGCCTTGACCACCGCATTGTCGTTGGCGTAGCGCATAAAGTCCGAGCCCGAAAGACGGCTCGAAGGTCTGCTCGATTTGTCGTGCGTCTGGGCCGAGGGACGCGACGAATGCGGCGAACGTGTCGGACGTACTGGTCCATCTGTCGAAGTATTCACTTGAGCATTGGGGCGCGAGATACTTGTCGGGCGCTGCGTGGAGCGGTCGGCGCCGGCGTAGGCGGACCCACCGAGCTGCACCGTGCGCGCAGGGCGAGGCGACGGCTCGCGCGAACCGGCGGAATAGTACCTGTTGTCGTAAATCTGATCCATGTGCGCCTTGTGCGGTTGAGGTTTGTTTGCGCTAAGTCCTTTAGTTATAGCACGAGCATGCGCACCGCCTTCGCCAGCCTTTGCTCGACATAAAAAAGGCGCTGAGCCGTGTGGCCCAGCGCCCGATAGCGCTCTGTAGCATCTAGCTGGAGCGGGGCAAAGCCGAGTCTGTCCCCTCCCCGCCAGGCTCGTCTGTCTAGCGAATGTTGTAAAACGCGGTCTTGCCGGCGTAGCGCGCGCTGCCCTCAAGCTCGTCCTCGATGCGGATGAGCTGGTTGTACTTGGCGATACGGTCACTGCGGCACGGGGTGCCCGACTTGATCTGGCCGGCGTTGACGCCCACGACCAGGTCGGCGATCGTGGAGTCCTCGGTCTCGCCGGAGCGGTGGCTCACGATGCAGGCGTAACCGGCCTCCTTGGCGGTCTCGATGGCCTCGAGCGACTCGGTGAGCGTACCGATCTGGTTGACCTTGACCAGGATCGCGTTGGCGGCACCCAGCTCGATGCCCTTCTTGAGGCGCTCGGTGTTGGTGACGAACAGGTCGTCGCCCACTAGCTGCACTTTGTTGCCAATGCGGCGGGTAAGCTCGACCCAACCGTCCCAATCCTCCTCGGCCATGCCGTCTTCGATGGAGATGATGGGATAGGTGTCGACAAGCTTCTCCCAGTAATCAACCATCTGGGCGCTCGTGTACTCCACACCCTCGCCCTTGAGCTCGTACATGCCGGTCTCGGCGTTGTAGAACTCGGTCGAGGCCGGATCCATGGCGTACATGAAGTCGACGCCGGGCTTAAAGCCGGCCTTCTCCACGGCCTTGGTGATGTACTCGAACGGCTCGGCGTTGGTCTTAAGGTTGGGGGCAAAGCCGCCCTCGTCGCCCACGCCGCCGCCCAGGCCGGCCTCGTGCAGCACGCCCTTGAGGGTGTGGTAGACCTCGGCGCACCAACGCAGGCCCTCGGCAAAGCTCGGGGCGCCCACCGGCATGATCATGAACTCCTGGAAGTCGACGTTATTGTCGGCATGCACGCCGCCGTTGAGGATGTTCATCATGGGCGTGGGCAGCAGGTGGGCGTTGACGCCGCCCAGGTACTGGTACAGCGACAGACCCGCCGACTCGGCAGCGGCGCGGGCAACGGCCAGCGACACGCCCAGGATGGCGTTGGCACCGAGCCTGGTCTTGTTGGGGGTACCGTCCGCGGCAATCAGCGCGGCATCGACGGCGCGCTGGTCGAAGGCGTCGAGGCCCACGACGGCGTTAGCGCACTCGTTGTTGACGTGCTCGACGGCCTGCGAAACGCCCTTGCCCAGGTAGCGGCCCTTGTCGCCATCGCGCAGCTCGCAGGCCTCAAAGGCGCCGGTCGAAGCACCCGAAGGCACCATTGCGCGGCCGAAGCTGCCGTCCTCGAGCACGACCTCGACCTCGACGGTGGGATTGCCGCGGCTGTCGAGCACCTCACGACCGTAGACGTCCAAAATATCGCTCATGTTGTCTCCCTCTCACTTGGAAACGTAGTGGATGCAAGCGACTGGCCGACTGCGCACCGTCGGTGCGCCTCCGTAAGTTAGCCGTCGCACTTTTTGCATTATGCCCTAAGTTAGCCGAAGGATACAATTGTTTTTCGAATTATTTAGCGGGAACGATGAGGCATGTCAGCCCGTCGTTCCCGCAGTCTTACTCCTCCGCCTTGGCGGCATCCCAGAGGTCGTTGAGGCCGTGGGTCGAAAGCTCGGCAAGATCCACGTGAACGTCGGCTGCCATCTGCTCCATCGCGGCCCAGCGGCGGCGGAACTTTGCCGTACTGGCGCGCAGGGCACTCTCGGCGTCAATCCCCTCCTTGCGCGCAACGTTGACCAGGGCAAAGAGCAGGTCGCCAAACTCCATCTCGCGCTCGGGCGAGCCGGGCTCCTCGGCCTCAAACTCGGCACGCTCCTCGGCAACCTCGTCCCACACATCCTGGACCGTCTCCCACTCAAAGCCCACGGCAGCCGCCTTACGCGACACCTTCTGAGCCTGCATCAGCGCCGGCAGATGCGTGGGCACGCCGTCGAGCAGGCCCTCGGGCGTTGCCTCGCCCGCTGCCACGGCCTTGTCCTTGACGGCCCTCTCGGCAAGCTTGACCTCGTCCCAAATCTTGAGCACCTCGTCGGAGTTCTCGGCATCCACATCGCCAAACACGTGCGGATGACGGCGGATGAGTTTGGCGTCGATATCGCGTGCCACATCGGCCAGCGTAAACTCACCGGCGTCCGCCGCAATCTGCGCATGCAGCACAACCTGCATGAGCACGTCGCCGAGCTCCTCGCGCAGATGCGCCACGTCGTCCGCCTCGATGCAATCGAGCGCCTCGTAGGCTTCCTCGATCATGTTCTTGCCGATGCTCTGATGCGTCTGCTCGCGGTCCCACGGGCAGCCATCGGGCTGACGCAGGCGCCAGATGGTCTGCACCAGATGCTGCAGCTCGGCCGACGCATCTACCAGCGTCGACAGGTCGCGCGAACCCTCGGCATTTTGCTGAGCCATATGCTCGGCCATGGTTACTCCTCCTCCAGGATCACGTGGCGGAACGCACCGCCCTCATAGATACCGTAGCTGTGCGTACCGTCCTTGGGAATGCTCACGCTGCCGGGATTGAACAGCCACAGGCCCGGGTGCGCCTCGCTTGCCTCGTTAACCTTGATATGCGTGTGACCGTAGACGAGCGCGGAGCCCTCGGGCAGCGCAGGTGCGTGGTCGACGCTGTTGTGCATGCCGGCGCCAAAGACGTGGCCATGCGTCAGGAACAGCTCGCGGCCGGCCTCGTCGAACAGCGTGGCGTAGTCTGCCATGACGGGAAAGTCGAGCACCATCTGGTCGACCTCGGCGTCACAGTTGCCGCGCACCGCGATGATGCGGTCGGCCAGGGCGTTGAGCAGCGGAATCACGCGCTTGGGGGCGTAATCGCGCGGCAGGTCGTTACGTGGGCCGTGGTAGAGCAGGTCGCCCAGCAGCACGATGCGGTCGGGTTGCTCGGACTCGATGGCGTCGCACAGGCGCTCGGCCCAATATGCCGAGCCGTGGATGTCGGAGGCGATGAGACATTTCATGGGAAGTCCTTTCGGGATGGGGCAAATAGGGTTGGCGTGGCGCGTCGCTCGCCCGTGCTACTCAAATTGCAGTACCGCGCTCTGAGCTGCCTGCATCACGCGCTGGAGCGGCACGCTGTGCTCGCGGGCAAGGCGGGCGCAGTCCTCGTACTCGGGCGCCGCGCGCTCGCTGCCATCGGGCAGGGTGGCTACCTTAACGGACACCTCGCCCCAAGGCGTTGCGACCTGCTCAAAGCGGCGCGGCAGGCAAACGCGCTCCATGACCTGGCGCCGGATGCCATTAGTCGTGGTTTCCAAAAAGATAATCGTCTGCAGGCGCTCGATATCCTCATGCGAGCAGATCACCTGCAGCTGCCAGCCGGGACGGCCTTTCTTGCAGTAGAGGGGCAGCCAGTGCACCTCGCGCGCACCCGCCTCGCGCAGGCGATCGGCGGCGTAGGCGAGCACCTCGGGCGACGCATCGTCGATGTCGCATTCCAGCTTGACGATGGTTTCGGGCGCATCGGTCTCGCGGGACAGCGGTGATTTGCTATCGCATTGCATACGGTCCGGGTCCTTTCCGCACGGGCTCGTTTTGTTCATCCAAACGCTAGCACATCGGACGTGGCGCAGACGTGACTTTCGTCCATCGCCGCCCTCGCCCTTATCCAAATGTGTACGTCAGCCTCCAAATATGCCATTTTTTGTCGGTTTTGGAGGCTGACGTACACGTTTTGAGAGCGCAAGCGAGGCCGCACCGCGCGCCGCGCAGCCTTTCCAATCGATTTCGACCTCCGACGTGCCCGGCGTTTTGAGAGTTGCGCCATTACAATGGAGCGGATTCGCCAAATGCAAAGGAGTCGCCATGCCCGCATGCCCGCTGGTCGATTGCCACATCCATACTTCGTTTTCGGACGGCCATGCCTCCTTTGAGGAAAACGTTCGCGCTGCCGCGGCCGCTGGCTGTCGGGTCATGGTCTCGACCGACCACCTCACCCTGCCCGCCAGCATGGATGCCAACTGCGAGGTGCAGGTTGTCGAAAGCGACTTGCCGGTACATCGTCTGGCCTTTGAGGACGCCCGCAAGCTTGCCGCGCAGATCGCACCCGAGCTCGAGCTTATCTATGGCTTTGAATGCGATTGGTACCAAGGTTGCGAGCCTTTGGTTGAGAGCTGGTCCCAGGGCGCCATCGTACGCCTGGGTAGCGTGCATTGGATTGGCAACCCAGGCGATATTGCGGCAGGCGCCGCAAGCACGGCGGGGACAGAGGACGTCGCTCGCCCCGACACGCCCGATTCGCTCTGCGGCTGGATTGACGACGATACCAACCTGCATGTTTGGGAAAACTTAGGCGTGCGCGGCGTATGGGAGCGCTATGTCGACGACTGGTGCCGCGCCTGCGAGAGCTCGCTCAACTTTGACGTGATGGCCCATCCCGACCTAGTCATGCGTTTTTCGAAAGAGGGCTTTGCGCCCGACTTTAACCCCATGCCCTTTTGGGAGCAGATGGCCGAGTGCGCCCACGACACGGGCCGCCGCGTTGAGGTTTCTACCGCCGCGCCGCGTAAGGGCTTGGACGACTACTATCCCGCAACCGGATTGCTGCGTTGCTTTGCCCACGCCGAGGTGCCGATTACTTTTGGCTCGGACGCACACCGTGCCCGCGACATCTGCTGGAACATCCGTGAGGCCCAGGCACACGCCTACGACTGTGGCTACCGGGCCTTCGATATCCCCCACCCCACCGGCGAATGGGAATCCACGCCCCTCGCCTAAGACTAGTCGTTGGGGACGTTCTTAAACAACTATTGACGGCGGGCGTTGAGTTCGCCGGCCAGCTCATCGAGGGTGATGCCGTAGCGCTCGAGCGTCACGAGCAGGTGGTAGATCAGGTCGCCGGCCTCGTAGCGGATGTGATCGTGGTCGTTATCCTTGCAGGCCATGATCACCTCGCTCGCCTCCTCGGCAAGCTTCTTGAGCAGCTCGTCCTCGACATCGGTCAGCAGGCGAGCGGTATAGCTCTCCTGCGGCGATGCGTCGCGACGGCCGTGAATCACCCCGGCGAGCCCCGTCAGCGTCTCACCGATATTTCCATCCTGAACATTCGCGGTGCGCACACCCATGGTTCAATCCTTTCTGGTTGGCCAAGCGCCTGGTCGAGCGCCCGCCCTACGCGAGTTTTCTAAAGAAGCAGGTACGGTTGCCGGTATGGCAGGCCGGACCCGGCGAGTCGACCTTGACCAGCAGCGTATCGCTATCGCAGTCGGCCCAGAGCTCCTTGACCTCCTGCATATTGCCGCTCGTCGCGCCCTTGTTCCAGAGCTCCTGGCGGCTGCGGCTCCAAAACCACGTGGTCCCGGTCTTGAGCGTCAGCCCCACCGATTCCTCGTTCATCCAAGCAACCATAAGCACCTCACCGGTGTCATACTGCTGAACCACACAAGGAATCAGCCCACGGTCGTCGTATTTGAGCTCTGCCGCGGTTGTCACTTGCTCCATTTAGAAGTCCAATCTCACAGGTATTCCCTGGCTGGCCATGTATTCTTTGACTTCGCGAATACTGAAGGTCCCAAAGTGAAAGACACTTGCTGCCAGCACGGCGTCGGCCTCGCCCTCGATCACGCCCTCGGCAAAATGCTCGAGCGTGCCCACGCCGCCGCTTGCGATCACCGGGATCGGCACCGCGCGCGCCACGGCGCGGGTGAGTGCCAGGTCGAAGCCAGCCTTGGTGCCGTCGCGATCCATGCTGGTGAGCAAGATCTCACCGGCGCCGCGACGAGCCGCTTCCTCGGCCCACGCCACCGCATCGATACCCGTGGCGTTACGGCCGCCCGCGGTAAAGACCTCCCACTTGTCGGCTCCCGGCTCACCGGGCAAACCAACACGCTTGGCATCGATCGCCACGACCACGGCCTGGCTGCCAAATGCAGCGGCAGCTTGGCTGACCAGCGACGGATCGCGCACGGCAGCAGAGTTGAGCGACACCTTATCGGCACCGGCAGCCACCATGGTTCGCATGCCCGCCAGGTCACGAAAACCACCGCCCACGGTATAGGGAATGGCCAACTCCTCGGCCGCATGCGCCGCCATCTCAATGGTCGTCGCACGGTTGTCGCTCGTCGCAGTGATGTCCAGGAACACGACTTCGTCCGCGCCCTCGCGGTCGTAGGCGCGCGCCAGCTCCACCGGATCGCCCGCATCGCGCAGGCTCACAAAGTTGACGCCCTTGACCACGCGGCCGTCCTTAACGTCCAGACAGGGAATCACACGCTTGGTAAGCATGGGCTACTCCTCCCCTCGGGCGGCGGCCAGCGCCTGTGCCAGCGTAAAGTTGCCCTCGTAGAGCGCGCGACCGGTGATCGCACCCTCAATAGCATCCTCACCCACCGCGGCAAGCGCGCAGATATCGTCGAGTGTCGAGATGCCACCCGAAGCCACGACGGGAAAACCCGCGACCTCGGCCACATGGCGATACGCCGCCACGTCGATGCCCGTCTGCATGCCATCGCGCGCGATGTCGGTGTACACCAAATGCTTAAAGCCCAGCTCGGAAAGCTGCGCCACCGCATCATCGAGCGCCACGCCCGCGCCATCGCGCCAGCCGTTCACCTTGACCTGGCCGTCACGGGCGGCGATGTCTGCCACCAGCAGCTCGCCAAAGCCGCGCGCTGCCACCTCGGCAAAACCCGGCTCGGTCACCAGCACGGTCCCCAGCGCAATACGGCGCGCGCCATAGCCGGCCAGCTCGTCGATGCGTGCGAGCGAGCGGACGCCGCCGCCCACGTCCACAGACAGACCGTCGACGCCGCAGATAGCCTTGATCGCCGTCGAGTTGGCAGCGCATGCGTCCTCATCCTCGCCAAAGGCAGCGGACAGGTCGACGACATGCACCCAGTTCGCACCCTGCTCGGCAAAGGAGCGGGCAACGGCCACGGGGTCGTCGGAATATACCTTGCAGCGGCTCCGGTCGCCGCGCTCCAGGCGCACGACCTTGCCGCCGATCAAATCGATTGCGGGAAACAGAATCATCGGCCGGCCTCCTCGACGATGTTGACGAAGTTCTTAAGGATGCGCTGTCCCAGCGCGGAGGATTTCTCGGGATGGAACTGGCAGCCCCACACGTTGCCGTGGCGCACGATGCACGGGAAGCTCCGCGTGTAGTGCGTGCGCGCCAGAACATCGGCGGCATCGACATCGTCGGCCACCGCATAGCTGTGGGTGAAGTACATGTTGGCGCCCTCGGCAAAACCGGCGAGCAATGGATCGGCCGCGCCGGCGGGCGTCATGTGCACCTGGTCCCAGCCCACGTGCGGCACCTTCAGGCGACTCGATTCCAAGCGCGTGCACGAGCCGCGCATAATGCCCAGGCCATCGACCCAGGGACCGCCGGCCTGCTCGGAGGCATCGTCGTCCGCGCCCTCGTCCGCCGGCACGCCCTCGTCGCCGCGTTCAAAAAACAGCTGAAGGCCCAGGCAGATGCCGAGCAGAGGAGTTCCGGCGGCAACGGCGTCAAGCACGGCCGCCTCCTCGCCGCTCTGGCGCATAAAGGCGATCGCGTCATAGAACGCGCCCACGCCCGGGATGACCAGGCCATCGGCCTTGCGGATCTGTTCCGGATCATCCGACGTGCAGGCAGCGGCACCGGCGCGCGCAAGCCCGCGCACGACGCTCGACAAGTTCCCTTTGTGGTAGTCGACCACCACGATCTTCGGTTCGCCCACGCGACCCTCCCTTTTCCCATCATCCAAAACCACCACGAAGGTGCCTGTCCCCTTTGTGGTGGTTTTTACCCTTGTGGCGGTTACAGTGAGCCCTTGGTGCTGGGGATTCCTTGGACGCGGGGATCAAGCTCGCAGGCGTGGCGCATCGTGCGTCCCACGGCCTTAAAGGCTGCCTCGATAATGTGATGCGAGTTGCCGCCCGCCAGCTCGCGCACATGCAGCGTGAGCTTAGCATCGCGCGCAAAGGCATAGAAGAACTCGACGGCCAGCTCGGTATCAAAGCTGCCCACGCGCTCGATCGGCACGGGCAGATCGCAATAGGCCTGCCCGCGACCCGAGATATCAACGGCGGCCATCACGAGCGTCTCGTCCATGGCAATCGCCGCATCGGCAAAGCGCGTAATGCCCGCCTTGTCACCCAGTGCCTGGCAAAACGCCTCGCCCAGCACAATGCCCGTGTCCTCGACGGTGTGGTGCGCGTCGACCTCCACATCGCCCATCGCATGTACCGTCAAATCGAACAGGCCATGGCGGCCAAAGGCGTTGAGCATGTGGTCGAAAAACGGCACGCCGGTCGAGATATCGCACACGCCGGATCCGTCCAGATCGAGTCTAACGACAATGTCGGTCTCGCCCGTCTTGCGGGTCACCTCGACATAACGGCCCATCTACATCTCCTCCTTCACCAGCGCGGCAAACGCTGCCAGCACCTCGTCGTTTTCCTGCGGGGTACCCACGGTAATGCGCAGACAGTCCGCAAGCCCCGGCGCGTAGCTAAAGTCACGCACCAAAATTGAATACTCGTCGCGCAGGCGCTCGCGCACGCGTGTGGCGTGCGGCGTGCGCACGAGCACAAAGTTCGCCGCGCTCGGCCACGCCTCCACGGGCAGGCCCTCGGCAGCCATTGCGCGCAGGGCGCACAGCTCGCGCTCGCGCTCGGATACAACCTGTGCCACCACGGGCGCGTACGCATCGCGGGCACGCACGCAGGCAAGCGCCGCGGCCTGGCTCAGCACGCTGACTGAATAGATCTGGCGAATCGCCGCGAACACGTCAATAACCTCGGGTGACGCAATCACATAGCCCAGACGCGTGCCGGCGGCGCCGAACGCCTTGGACAGCGTATGCAGAATCACCAGGTTGGAATGCTCGGCGATAAGCCCTTGCGCCGTGGTGGCCGCGCCAAACGAATCGTCAGCAAACTCCACGTAGGCCTCGTCGACCATCACCATGCCGGGACACGCATCGCACAGAGCCGCGATAAAGTCGAGCGGCGCCACGTCGCCCGTGGGATTGTTGGGCGAGGTCACAATCGCCAGGTTGCACTCGGGTGCGGCCGCGAGCACAGCCGCCTGGTCGAGCTCAAAAGTTGCCGGGTCGCGCCACACGTCGCGCACCTCGGTCTGACAGAGCGACGCAAAGAACGCGTACTCGCTAAAGCACGGCGGGCAGTTAAGCAGGGTCCGCCCCGCGCCGCCAAACGCCAACAGGTAGTTATAGAGCAGCTCGTCGCCGCCGTTGCCCACGCAGACATTCTCGCGCGCCACACCATGCCAAGCGGCCAGCTCGTCGCGCAGCTCGTTGGACATGGGATCGGGATAACGGTTGAGCGGCGTGGCAGCCAGGGCGGCGTCGACCGCCTCGCGCACGCCAGCCGGCACGGGATAGGTGTTCTCGTTGGCCGAAAGGTTGATGCGCGTGGGCGTAAAGTTGGGATCGTAGGGCTCAATGCCGGCCAAGTAGGGCTGGACGAGCTCCTTCATACGGGGCGTGAGCTCGGCCATATTAGGCCTCCCCGCCGGTCGCGTTAGCGCCATCCGCGCCCGCAGCCGCCAAGTCCACACCCTCGGCGACCGTCGCCGCGGCGTCGCCCGGCCAGGCAACCTTGGTCAGGTCGGCCGCCGCCAGCGACTCGGCGCTCACGGAATCCTCGCCCTGTTCCAGCACGCGACGACGCAGGGCGGCAGAAAGCGCGTGCGCCCACAGGCCCTCGGCCTCGGCCAAACGCTGCGTGGCAGGAGCATCGGAGAGCAGGCCCTCGGGTGTATAGCAAATGACACTCGAGCGCTTGACGAACTCCTCCACCGAAAGCGGGTTGGAGAACATGGCCGTGCCGCCGGTCGGCAGCGTGTGGTTGGGGCCGGCAACGTAATCGCCGAGCGGCTCGGAGCTCCAAGCGCCCACAAAGATGGCGCCGGCGTTGCGAATGCCGCCAAGCAGGCCCATTGCATCCTTGCAGTGCAGCTCCAGGTGCTCGGGCGCCACGGTGTTCACGGCCTCGACGGCGGCAGCCATATCGGCGGCCACCACGATGGTGCCCTCGTTGTCGAGCGAGGCGCGCGTGATCTCGGCACGCGGCGACTGCGCCACTAGAATGTCGACACCCGCCTCGACCTCGCGCGCAAACTGCTCGTCGCAGGTCACCAGATAGCAGGCGGCAAGCGGATCGTGCTCGGCCTGGGCCATCAGGTCGGCCGCGACCACCATGGGCTTGGCCGTGGCATCGGCCAGCACGCAGACCTCGGAGGGGCCGGCGACCATGTCGATGCCCACGTCGCCCGAGACAATCTGCTTGGCCGCGGCGACAAAGGCGTTGCCCGGGCCGGTGATCTTGTCGACGCGCGGAATGGTCTCGGTACCGTACGCCAGCGCGGCCACGGCCTGGGCGCCACCCACCATATAGATCTCGTCCACGCCGCCGAGCTTGGCCGCGGCGAGCGTATAGGGGCTGATCAGGCCGTCCTTTTGTGGCGGCGTCACCATGACCACGCGCTTGACGCCGGCCACCTTGGCAGGGATAGCGTTCATGAGCACGGTGGAGGGATACTGCGCGCGACCGCCCGGCACGTAGATGCCGGCCGCGGCAAGCGGGGTCACCTTAACGCCGAGCATCGTGCCGTCCGGGCGCGTGGTAAACCAGCTCTGCTCGACCTCGCGCTGGTGAAACTCACGGATCTGGCGCGCAGCCTTCTCGAGCGCGGCGACAAAGGCCGGGTCGAGGCCTTCGAGCGCAGCATCGATCTGCTCTTGCGGCAGACGAAAGCTTTGCAGCTCGACACCGTCAAAACGCTGGCAGTAATCGCGCACCGCAGCATCGCCGTTGACACGCACGTTGGCCACGATATCGCGGGCGGCGTCGACGATGTTTTGCGGCAGCACACCCTTGCGGTTGAGCTGGTTGGTAACGAGGCGCTCACCGGGAGCAAGCTTGATGGTCTTCATATCGGTATCCCCTATCGGTCGAGGTTGCGTTTGAAAAACGAGATGCCGGGCAGCGGCACCAATCGGCCCGCAGTCCGGATATGGGGGCGCCCGTGCGCGCTCGCGCTATTGTGCCGAGCCCGCGACGGGCTCAAAATGCTTGTCCTTCACGGCAGCCGCCAGGCGATCGGCCAGGTTGCGAACGCGCGGATCCAGGCGCGCGGCACCCGGGTTGACGAAGAAGCGGGCCGTGCAGTCCATAATGCGGCCGGTGATGACCAGGTCGTTGTCGCGCAGCGTGGCGCCCGTGGCGGTGATATCCACGATGCGATCGGTCATACCGACGATGGGTCCCAGCTCGATGTTGCCGTGCAGCGAAACAATGTCGGCGTTCACGCCGCGCTCGGCATACCAGGCGCTCGCGATGCGCGGGTACTTGGTTGCCACGCGAAGCGAACCGCGGCGGGCATAGTTGCGCTCGGCCTGACCGGCGCGCCAAGCGGGCTCAGCCTCAATAAAGGTGCACAGGCCGTAACCCAAATCGACCAGCTGCAGCAAGTTGAGGTCGGCCTCGATAAGCGAATCCCACCCGCAGATGCCGCAGTCGGCACCGCCGCAGCCCACAAAGGCGGGCGCGTCGCTGGGTCGCACGATGACAAACTCGATATCGCCGACCGCGCCCTCGCCGGCACGCGTATCGCGACCGCGCACGATCAGGTGACGGCCGGGGTCGCGCAACTCGGAGACGTCCAGGCCCGCAGCCTCGAGCACGTCGAGCGTGTCGGCCTTAAGCGAGCCCTTGGGAACGGCGATGCGCAGCGGACCCTCGGCACCACGGCCCGCGGCGTGGTCGCCGTCGGAAGCGGCGTCCTCAGCCGAAGTGTGCGCGGCCTCCAGACGCTCGAGCGAAAAGGCAAATCCCGCCGCCGGTACCTCGATGCCATCGCCAAACGCGCCGGTAAAGATGGAGTCGTAGCGACCGCCCGAACCCACCGGATCGGGCAGGCCACCGGCATAGGCCTTAAAGACCAGGCCCGTGTAGTAATAAAAAGAGTTCATGATGGAGAAGTCGAAGGACAGCACCTGGGCGTCCTCGGGAGCCAGGCCCTCGACCAGGGCACGCAGCTCGCGCGTCAGCGGCGCGACGATACCGGCAGCTTCCAGCAGCGCATCCACACGGTCGAGTATCTCGGCACCGCCGTGCAAGCGCGGCAGCTCGCTAATGGCGGCCTTGACGGCCTCGGACTCGGCGCTTGCCGCCACGCGGGCATCGAGGCCCACAAAGTCATTGGCGTGCACGCAGCGCAGGGCCTCGGCAGCCAGCTCGCGATCCTCGCACGCCGCGAGCAGCTCCTTAAAAGGACGCACGCTACCTGCGATAATGCGCGCATCGGGCAACGCCAGCTTGCGCACGGCCTCGGCTACCAGCGAGACAATCTCGACATCGCCCGCGGCGTCGCCCGCACCGATGAGCTCAAAGCCCAGCTGCGTAAACTGACGCGAGCCGCCGGCATTGCGCTGGCACTCGCGAACCACCGGCGCCTCGTAGCGCAGGCGCAGGGGCAGGTCGGCTGCGCGCATGCGGGTCGAAACCAAGCGCACGATCGGCAACGTGTTGTCGGGACGGACCACCAGCAAACGCCCATCATCGTCAAAGAGCTTAAACGGCGTGTCCGCAATGCGGCCACCTTCCTCGAGCGAACCCTTGTCCTCGAGCAGCGGCGTCTCAACCGGCAGGTAATGATGCTCCCTAAAGCAGCCCTTCACCGTACATGCGATCTCCTCGCGTGCCTGAGCCTCCTCGGGCAATATGTCCCGGAATCCCCACGGTGTGGCCGTCATCTGGTGAGCCTCCTCATGCTGTGCTTCGCATAGAACAGAAGACCGGCATAGCTCCGCCGGTCTTCTGGGTACTTTAGCATACTAGAGTGCTTGCGGGGAAAATCGTCTCCCTCGGCTCACAGCGTATTCATTTAGAAACATAGGGGCGGGCCCTCGGCTTAATCTGGCGATTCCCCCAGCCCAGTCGGAAAGCGCATCCCACTCCGAGCCACAAGTCCGGGATGAACTTTCCGCCGAAGACACCCTGCGCCGACAGCAACGCAAAAAGGGCGCCCGCGCAAATGCGGACGCCCTTGTGTAGGGTCGAGATATCAACCAGCCAAGATATCGGACCTGCGACCAGCTCTTAGTAGTCGAACTGGTGGTAGTAGCGGCGGTACTTGAGGT
>NZ_QSRC01000009.1:0-109537 GCF_003436895.1 Collinsella sp. TF09-1AT
GAATGTGGGAGGTGTTCGGATAAAGTTGATAATCAAGGTTCTGATTTTGGTTCGGTGATAGTGGAGTGCGGCTCCGTGAGTGGTGTTTGGCTGGTGCTAAAATATGTGGCAGCTGTTATTGAGTGGGTTTTAGCGGCTGCGGGGCGAGCTGGAGATCCTGGGAACTGCCTTCGAATAGGACCGGTGGGCAAAAAATGGCAAATATGAGTACTGTTGTTGCGACAGCATCATATCATCTGTAAAGTATTTAAGACCAATCGAGTGAAATCGAATATAACCAACCCTCTAAACATGACGATTTGGGGCATTATGGCGCTCGAAATTGGCGGTGAGATGCAAATTCAGCCAGATTTCGGTGCTACTAAATTTGTAGCAGTACTCATATTTGCCATTTTTTGACCAAGGGGTATCGCAAGGGGGTTGGATAAAGCATCGATCGCCTGCAATGGCTCAATTGGGCAGTTGTGCGGCAATTGAGTTGCGGCGTAATGGGAAGCTATTCGCAGCCTTTCGACTAAAACGGTCCCTTTACCGCCGCCATTCCTAAAGAGATGCCGGCGCGCCTTAAGTTGGGGCGTGCCGGCGTGATGGCTTTGCTGTGGCTGGGTGTACCTCGGCTGTTCGACTGTCCCAGCTTGTCCTGTCTAGCTAGGCAGACCTTTCTTAGCGTTTAACGTTTGCCCAGATAAAACCTGCCAAAATAAACCTGTCCCTAATTGGCAGGTTGGTAGCGGGGGCAGTAGCTGATGGCGATGGCATCGACGCCTACGTGGGTGGCGATGGTGCAGCCGATGGGACCGGTGCCCGCATCGACGCAGTCCTGGCCCGCGAGCGCCTGGTTGACGAGCTCTTGCTCTTCGACGGCGCCGGTTGTGAGCACGCGTACGCTCGCGCCCGGATGCTCGGCCAAAAAGTCGAGGCAATCTGCCATGGTGTTGGCAACGATGCGCTTGGCGCCGCGGCCCTTTTTGATGACTTTGATCTCGCCCGATTTCCGCTCCGGCGAAACGGCCAGGCGAATGTTGAGCATCTGCGTGAGGTGGCCGGCAAGCTTGGGCGCGCGGCCGTTCTTGACGAGGTTCTCGAGTGTGCGGGGAATCACTAGCAGGTGGGCGTCGGGCAGCGTCGCGCGGATCTGCGCCTCGGTCTCGTCCAAGCTGCGGCCGTCATCGCGCATGGCGAGCGCGTATTCCACCAGCAAGCCCTCAGCGCCCGAGCCGGTGCGCGAGTCGACGCAGCGCACGTCGAGCTCATGGGTGTCAGCCACCAGACATGCGTTGGCGTAGCAGGCGGACCACTCGCTGCACAGCGAAATGAAGATGGCACTGTCGTGGCCGTCGGCGAGCACGCGGTCAAAGAGCGCCTTGAACTCGCCAGCGCTCGGCTGCGACGTGTGCGGCAGCTGCTTGGAGCCGGCCATGCGGGCGACGTACTCCTCGGCGGTAATCTGCACCTGGTCGAGCAGGTCCTCGCCTTCGATAACCACATGCAATGGAATCACGTAAATGCCGAGTTCTTGGGCGCAGGCGGGGGAGATGTCCGACGTGGAGTCGGTTATGATGGCAAAAGACATAATTGCACCTTTCGTCGGGGCGCTTGTGCGCCGCCTTCTGAGAGCAAAGTGCGACAAGTATAGTGGAGTCATTCCACATTGCTAGGTTTAATTGTTGAATAGTCAACAGTTCTTAATGTTGGTGTGGAAATCATCAATTGGGGAAGAGGGGGTGCCGGTGGAGGCACTGGAGATAGGTAAGCGCTCGGTCGTGCTGTTCGATTTTGACGGTACGGTGGCCGATACGGGCCGGGCGGTGATGACCTCGACGCGCAAAACGCTTGCTGTGCGCGGGTTTTCGGAGGCGCAGATGGGCGACCTGCGACGCATGATCGGGCCGCCCCTGTGGAAGAGCTTTCATGACTTTTACGGCTTTACGCGCGAGGAGTCGCTTGTGGTGGCCGACGAGTACCGCGCCTTTTTTGACGAGCTGGGACCGGAGGAGTATCCCGTGTTCGACGGGATCCCCGAGCTGCTGGATGGGTTGGTCGCCCAGGGCAAGCGCTTGGCCGTGGCGACGTCGCGCATGGAGGCAAAGTGCATTGACATGGTGGGCGAGCTGGGGCTTTCGCAGTTTGAGGCGGTGGTCGGCATGAATCCGTCGCAGGGGCGCGAGACCAAGGCCGATTCGGTTCGCGATGCCCTGGCGGCGCTCGGCGCGACGGCGGGCGATGCCGTGATGATCGGCGATCGCTTTAACGATGTGGAGGGCGCGCACGCAATGGGCGTGCCGTGCATCGGCATCTATTCGGGCGCGGCGGCGCCGGGCGAGCACGAGGCGGCGGGTGCAGACGCGGTGGTGCACTCGGTGGCCGAGCTTGCTAAACTTTTCGCTATCTAGGGACTTAATGTGAGGGGCGGGCGTGCTCGCCGCTCATTGGTAAGGAGGTCGTCCATGAATCAGGTGGAGCAGAGTGTTGCCGAGTACGTCGACGAGGTCTGGGAGGACGTCGTCGCCGATATCGAGCAGCTGGTGAGCTACCCGTCTGTTGCCGTTGCTGCCGATGCGGAGCCCGGTGCGCCGTTTGGCCGCCCGGTCCGTGACGCGCTCGATTGCGCGCTCGGCATCGCACAGAACCTCGGCTACCAGACGAGCGACGACGAGGGCTATGTGGGCATTGCCGATATCCCCGGTCGCGGCGACAAGCAGCTCGCGACCATCTGCCACGTGGACGTGGTGCCCGCCGGCCCGGGCTGGAACACCGACCCGTTTGCGATGGAGCGTCGCGAGGGCTGGCTGCTCGGCCGCGGCGTGATCGACGACAAGGGTCCGGCGGTACTGTCGCTCTACGCCGGCGCCTATCTGCTCAAGCACGGCATTACCCCGCGCTATACCTTCCGCGCCCTGCTGGGCTGCGATGAGGAAGTGGGCATGTCCGATGTTCACCATTATCTGGAGAACCACGCAGACCCCGACTTTTTGTTTACGCCCGATGCCGAGTTCCCGGTCTGCAATGCCGAGAAGGGCCAGTTTGGGGCGACGTTCGTGAGCTCCAAGATTGACGGCGGGCGCATTGTGTCCTGGGGCGGTGCCGAGGCGAGCAACGCTATTCCGTCGCAGTCTATCTGCGAGCTTGCGATTGCCGCCGATGAGCTGCCGGCGCCCGTTGAGAACGCCGACCGCCTGGAGATCACGGCGCTCGAGAACGGCCATGCCCAGATTTTCGCGCACGGTATCGGTGGCCATGCTTCGATGCCCGAGGGGACGATCAACGCCGTTGGCCTGATCGTGACGTACCTGCGCGAGGTCGAGGACGCGTTTGCCGCACGCGACGAGCGCTTGCTGACGCCTGCCGAGCATGAGTTTGTCAAGTTTCTGGCCTTTGTACATGCGGATGCCTATGGCCGCGGCCTGGGTATCGACGCGACGAGCCCCGCGTTTGGCCCGCTCACGTGCAACCCCGGCGTCATCCGCGTGGCGGATGGCCACATTGAGCAGGTCATCGACGTGCGCTTCCCCGATAGCACGAGCGCCGATACCATCCGTGGGCAGCTCGAGCCGCTCGTGGGCCGCTTTGGCGTGACGTATCGCGTCGGCCGCGCCAAGGTACCGTTCTCGGTCTCTGCCGATGATCCGGCCGTGAAGGCGCTTATCGATACCTATAACGAGTTCACCGGCAAGCATGCCGAATCCTTTGCCATGGGCGGTGGCACGTACGCACGCAACTTTGCCCGCGCCGTGTCGTTTGGCCCCGAGGAGACCGGCCTGGAGCTGCCCGCATGGGGTGGCCAGATGCACGGCCCCAACGAGTGCGCCAACGAAGAACAGCTCAAGCAGGCGCTCAAGATCTACATCGTGGCGATCCTGCGTCTCAACGAACTCGAACTTTAAGGTTACGCGGTTTTACCAAACCGCGTAACGGGTCGACGCTGCAAACGCCCCTAAGCGGCAATCTGACGTTCAATCGTCGGTCGCGTACCAAAGTACGCTTTCCTCCTCTTTCACGTCACCTTGCTCGCTTAGGGGCGTTTTCGCTGACTTATGCTCAACCTGCGGGGTTTCCAAGGTAGTCGTTGGGTGTTCTTAAATGGCTAGTCAAACAAGAACGTCCCCGATGACTAGTCGTTTAAGAACGTCCCCAATGACTACCTTGTAAAAGGTGGACCATGCTTGTCGGCGGGTTTGTTATTTGTTTGTAAAGCTGAACCGCGCTTGCGGTAAGGGTCTATCAAATGCCCGTAAGAAAGCGCAGTTGGCGCGGGCGTTGCCTGGTCGGGAACGTATCTTTCCATACAGCAAAGCGGGCAGGGTGCCCGCGAGTCGCATGTATGAAAGGAAGATCATGCTCGATCAGGCTTATTCTCGTCGTCAGTTCCTCGGCCTCGCTGGTGGTCTTGCCAGCATCGTCGGTCTCGGTCTCGTTGGTTGTGGCGGTTCCAATGCCGCTGACACCGCCAAGGGCAGCGTCGCCGCCGAGTCCGTCTCCGGCGAGGTGACCTACGACGGCGCCTCTTCGTTCCAGGCTCTCGTCGAGGCTGCTGCTGAGAAGTTCATGGATGCCAACCCCGACGTTTCCATCTCCGGTTCGGGCAACGGTTCGGGCAAGGGCCTGACCGCTGTCGCCGCCGGCACCGTCACCATCGGTAACTCCGACGTCTTCGCCGAGACCAAGCTCGAGGCCGACCAGGTCAAGAACCTCGTCGATCACGAGGTCGCCGTCGTGGGCATGGGCCCCGTCGTCTCCAAGAACGTGACGGTCGACGATCTGTCCCTCGAGCAGCTCAAGGGCATCTTCTCCGGCCAGATCACCAACTGGAAGGAGGTCGGCGGCGACGACGCCACCATCGTCGTCCTCAACCGCAAGGCCGGCTCCGGTACCCGCGCCACCTTCGAGGCCGCCGTCTTTGGCGACGAGGCCGTCGACTTTAAGGGCGACGCCGAGCTCGACAAGTCCGGCGACGTCCAGACCCAGATGGCCAGTACCGACAACGCCATCTCCTACCTGGACTTCTCGCACTTCGACGACTCCAAGTTCAACGCCGTCAAGGTCGAGGGCGTCGAGCCCAAGAGCAAGAACGTCACCGACGACTCCTTCAAGATCTGGGCTACCGAGCACATGTACTGCGCCAAGGACGCAGACGATGCCACCAAGGCCTTCCTGGAGTTCATGCTTTCCGACGACGTCCAGGGCAAGCTTGTCGAGGAGCAGGGCTTTATCCCCGTCTCTGCCATGAAGGTCGTCAAGGACGCCAGCGGTAAGGTCTCCGCTAAATAGGTAATCGCCCCCGGAAAGGTTTGCAATGGCAAAACAGCTGCCAAAGCGCGACCTTGAGAACGTGGGCCTGGGCGTCACGGGCGCGTGCGTAGCGCTCGTGACGCTTGTTGTTGCCGCGCTTATCTTCATGGTCGCCCAAAAGGGCCTCTCGGCTTTTGTTAAGGATGGCGTTTCGGTCGTCGAGTTCTTCACTGGTACCAAGTGGGACCTGGCTAACACAGCCGAAAACGGTCTGCCTTACACCGGCGCCCTGCCCCTGATCGTCACCTCGTTTGCGGTCATGGTACTCTCCACGCTCATCGCACTGCCCATCGCTATCGGCTCTGCCATCTTTGCGGTCGAGATCCAGCCTAAGTTTGGTTCCAAGGTCTTTCAGCCGCTTATTGAGCTTTTGACCGGTATTCCCTCGGTTGTCTTTGGCCTGATCGGCTTTCACGTGGTCGTCGGCCTTATGAAGAGCGTTTTCCACGTAAGCACGGGCTTGGGCATCTTGCCCGGCGCCATCGTGCTGGCCGTCATGATCCTGCCGACGATGACCACGCTTTCGGTCGATGGCCTGCGCGCTGTGCCCGATAGCTACCGTCAGGGCTCGCTCGCGCTGGGCTACACCCGCTGGCAGACCATCTGGCACGTGGTGCTCAAGTCCGCCATGCCGTCGCTCATGACTGCGGTCATCCTTGGCATGACGCGTGCCTTTGGCGAGACGCTCGCCGTGCGCATGGTCATCGGCGGCATCGAGGCCATGCCGACGTCGCTGCTGTCGCCGGCGTCCACCATCACCACCACGCTCACCACGTCCATGGCGGTCTACGCCGAGGGCTCGGCCCAGGACGACGTCCTGTGGGCACTCGGTCTGCTGCTGATGGGCATGAGCCTCATCTTCATCCTGATCATCCATCTCATTGGCCGCAAGGGGGCGAAGGCTCGTGGCTAGCACGCGCATCCACATCGACGAGGCGAGGCTCGGGCGTGTCCAAAAACAGGATCGCATCGCCACGGGCGTGCTGACGGCGATCGTCGCCATCGTCATGCTCATCGTCATCTCCATGGTGGCCTATATCCTGTTCGAGGGCATCTCGACGCTGTTCCAGCCGGGCTTTCTCACAGAGCCGTCGCGCGCCAACGGAACGCAGGGCGGCGTGCTCTACCAGCTGTTCGACTCGTTCTACCTGCTGCTGATCACTCTGATCATCTCGGTGCCCATCAGCCTAGGCGGAGCGGTCTTCCTGGTTGAGTACGCGCCGAACGGCCCTATCCGCGACATCGCCTCTACCGCCATCGAGACGCTGTCCTCGCTGCCTTCCATCGTCGTCGGCATGTTCGGCTTTCTGGTGTTCTCGGTGCAGCTGGGCTGGAAGTACTCCATCATCTCCGGCGCTGTCGCGCTCACCATGTTCAATATCCCCATCCTGGTGCGCGTGATCCAGCAGGCGCTCGAGGACGTGCCACAGGCCCAGCGCGATGCATGCCTGGCCATGGGCCTTACCCGCTGGGAGGCCACGCTGCACATCCTGATTCCCGAGGCCATGCCCGCCATCGTGACCGGCATCGTGCTTTCGGCCGGCCGTGTGTTTGGCGAGGCCGCAGCACTGCTCTTTACCTCGGGTATGAGCTCGCCGGTTCGCCTGAACTTCTTGAGCTTTAACCTGTCGAGCCCCACCTGTGCCTGGAACGTGTTCCGCCCTGGCGAGTCGCTCGCCGTGCATATCTACAAGATCTATGGCGAGGGCAGCCCCGAGGCCCAGCAGATCGTCTGGGGCACCGCGGCGCTGCTGATGATTTGCGTGCTGCTGTTTAACGTAGTCGCCCGTATCGTGGGCAAGCAACTGGCAAGGAGGATGACGGCCGAATGAGCGAGATGAGCACAACGCCCGCAACCGAAGCAGCATCGTCCGAGACCCGGGACTTCCTGTCGAGTGTTGGGGAGAGCGAGAAGCGCGTGCGCGTGAGCGGCAAGGCCGTGAGCGACGAGGTCGTGCTCTCTACCAAGGACGTCAACGTGTACTATGGCGACCACCATGCGCTGCACGATACGTCGCTCGACTTCCACAAGGGCGAGATTACGGCGCTCATTGGGCCTTCGGGCTGTGGTAAGTCGACCTTTTTGCGCAGCCTCAACCTTATGAATCGCGAGATTCGCGGTTGTCGTGTGGAGGGCGAGATCAACTACCGCGGGCGCAACATCAACACGCGCCGTGAGAATACGTACGAGCTGCGTCGCTCCATCGGCATGGTGTTTCAGCAGCCCAACCCCTTTCGCAAGTCCATTCGCGACAACATCACGTTTGCGCCCAAGCGCCACGGCATCACCGACCGCGACGAGCTCGATCGCATGATCGAGGAAAGTCTGCGCGGCGCGGCACTGTGGGACGAGGTCAAGGACAAGCTCGACAAGAGTGCCTACGCGCTTTCGGGCGGCCAGCAGCAGCGTCTGTGCATCGCGCGCACGCTGGCGCTCAACCCCGACGTGATTCTGTTTGATGAGCCCTGTTCGGCACTCGACCCCATCTCGACGCTGGCGATCGAGGACCTGATGTCGTCGATCGTTGCCGACCGCGCCATCGTCATCGTGACGCACAACATGGAGCAGGCGTCGCGCGTGTCCAATCGCACGGCGTTCTTCTTCATGGGCGATATGGTTGAGTACGACGAGACCGACGAGATTTTCCAACGGCCCAAGGATAAGCGGCTGAATGATTACCTCACCGGCATGTTCTCCTAGTCCGGGACATGCTTGAGGCCCGCGGCGGCCATGGTTGCCGTGGGACTGATTGGAGAGGCGGGTCATCTCTTTTGCGAGATGGCCCGCCTTTTTGCTCTGCGACCGAATCGACCACCACAAAGGGGACAGGCACCTTCGTGGTGGTTTTTCGAATAACGAGGTGCCTGCCCAAAACCACCACGAAGGTGCCTGTCCCCTTTGTGGTGGTTTTCGCTATCATGGACAACGTTGAATTTCTACGAAGGAGCAGGGCATATGGCGATTCTTTTGGGATGCGATTCCGTCAGCCTAGAGTTTCCCACCAAGCATATTTTCGATAGCGTGACGCTCGGCGTGGGCGAGGGCGACCGCATTGGTATCGTCGGCAAAAACGGCGACGGCAAGTCGACGCTGCTGAGCGTGCTCGCCGGCACGCTGGAGCCCGACGACGGCCGCGTGACGCATCGCCGCGGCACCACGATCGGCCTGCTCGGCCAAAAGGACGACCTGGTCGATACTGATACCGTGCATCATGCCGTTGTGGGCGACGCCCCCGAGTACGAGTGGGCGTCGAGCCCCCGCACGCGCCAGATCCTCGCCGGCCTCATCAGCGATGTGCCCTGGGAGGGCACGGTGGGCGAGCTCTCGGGCGGTCAGCGCCGTCGCGTGGACCTCGCGCGCTTGCTGATCGGCGATTACGACGTGCTCATGCTCGACGAGCCCACCAACCACCTGGATATGCGCACCATCAACTGGCTCGCGCGTCACTTAAAGGCCCGCTGGCAGCGCGGCCAGGGTGCCATGCTCGTGGTCACGCACGACCGCTGGTTCTTGGACGAGGTCTGCACCAGCATGTGGGAGGTCCACGACGGCCAGGTCGATCCCTTCGAGGGCGGCTATTCGGCATACATCCTGCAGCGCGTGGAGCGCGACCGCATGGCCGCCGTTACCGAGGAGCGCCGTCGCAACATGGCGCGCAAGGAGCTCGCGTGGCTGAGCCGCGGTGCCCAGGCTCGTTCCACCAAGCCCAAGTTTCGCGTGGATGCCGCTCGCGAGCTGATCGCCGACGTGCCGCCCGTGCGTGACGAGCTGGAGCTCAAGCGCCTCGCCGTGAGCCGCCTAGGCAAGCAGGTTATCGATGTGGTCGACGTGGACGCCGGCTATGCGGATGTCGATGGCGCGCCCAAGCAGGTACTCTCCGACGTGACCTGGTTCATTGGTGCGGGCGACCGCTATGGTCTTTTGGGCGAGAATGGCGCTGGCAAGTCGACGCTGCTTGATGTGATCCAGGGCAAAATTGCGCCCACGCGCGGCCGCGTGAAGATTGGCCAGACAGTGCGCTTTGGCGTGCTGTCGCAGCAGCTCGAGGAGCTCGAGCCCTTCATGGGCGACACGATTCGCGAGGTGCTCAGCAACTATAAGAAGTACTACGTCATCGACGGCAAGGAGACTTCGCCCGAGAAGCTCTGCGAGCGTCTGGGCTTTACGACGCAGCAGCTCTGGAGCCGCATCGGCGATCTTTCGGGCGGCCAGCGCCGTCGCCTGTCGCTGCTGCTGACAATCCTGGACGAACCCAACGTGCTCATCCTGGACGAGCCCGGCAACGACCTGGATACCGACATGCTCGCGATTGTCGAGGACCTGCTCGACGGCTGGCCCGGCACGTTGATCCTGGTGACGCACGACCGCTTTTTGATGGAGCGCGTGACCGACCAACAGTGGGCGCTGCTCGACGGCCACCTGACGCATATGCCCGGTGGCGTGGACCAGTACCTGCGCCTGTGCAACGCTACCGCCGAGGGCGAGCCCGTGGGCGCGCCGAGCGCCAAGACCGGCACGTTTGACACCGGTGCCGCGGCAGCTGCGGCCGAAAAGCCCAAGACGAGCGGGCAGCCCAATGGCCTTTCCAACGCCGAACGTCAGAAGCTCCGCCGCGAGGTGAGCTCGCTCGAGCGCAAGATGGAGACGCAGCGCGCTCGCGTTGAGGAGGCCGAGGCCGCGATGGCCCAGGTCGATCCCACCAACTACACGGCGCTCGGCGAGCAGCAGGCAAAGATCGACGAGGCTCACGCCGCCATGGACGAGCTGGAGATGGCGTGGCTCGAGGCGAGCGAAAAGCTCGAGGGCGAGGAGTAAGCGAGAATGATCAAAGCCGCGTTTTTCGATATCGACGGTACGCTGCTGAGCTTTAAGACCCACCGGATTCCGGCGTCGGCGCAGCAGGTGCTCGACAGCTTTCGCGAGCAGGGGATTGCGTGCGTGATCGCCACGGGCCGTCCGACCTACCAGATGCCGGACTGGCTGTTCGACCTGGGCTGGGATGCGTACATTACGCTTTCGGGCCAGCACTGCTTTGATGCCGAGGGAGTTTACCGCAGCTGCCCGATCGATCCGGACGACGTCGCGGTGATTGTGGACCAGGTGGCGCAGGGGCGCTACGACTCGCTGTGCATGCAGGGCGAGAACTCGTTTGTGAACCGCCTGTCCGAGCGCGTGGTGACGGCTGGCAGCAACGCGGGAATCGTCTACCACGAGGAGCCGTTTGAGCACGCCTTTGACGCACCGGTCTACCAGTTCTGCGCCTTTGTGGACCCGGCCGACGAACATATCGTGACCGACGCCGTGTCGCATTCGCTCACCACGCGCTGGTGCGACCTGTTCTGCGACATTATTCCCGCTAACGGCGGCAAGGACCTGGGCGTGGCGGCGACGCTCGAGCGGCTTGGTATCGACGCGAGCGAGGCGATTGCCTTTGGCGACGGCGAGAACGACCTGTCGATGTTTGCCGCCGTGGGCACGAGTGTGGCCATGGGCAACGCGCAGGACACCGTGAAGGCCGCGGCGACCTACGTGACGACCGCCGTGGACGACGACGGAATTTACAACGCCGCAAAGCACTTTGGGCTGCTATAGCTGCGGCTCGGCACTTGGGGACGGTCCTTTTCTGCCGGCAGCTGGGGACACTCCTTGCGGGGCGTTCCCATTTTGTTTCATCCCGCACGTTTTGTGAAACACGGCTAACTTTTAGGTAAAGTAGTAAGACATGGGCAACTTTTGCGGTAAAGTAAGCCGTGGAAAGTATCCAACGGCTAACTAGCAATCATCGCGAAAGGCGGCCCATGGCCCTACGTGAATCCGGAGAAGACTATCTCGAATCGATCTACGTTCTGTCGGAACGTCAGGGCATCGTGCGCTCGATCGACGTCGCGGAGTACCTCGGCGTAACCAAGGCGAGCGTTTCCAAGGCCATGGCGACGCTGGAAAGCAACGGCTATGTCGAAATGGGCAAGCGCGACGTTCATCTGACGGAGCGTGGTCTGGAGGTCGCTCGCCAAATGTGGGAGCGTCACTGCTTTTTCGTGGGGCTGCTGGAGGATGCGGGTGTTTCGGCTGAGGTCGCGTCGCAAGAGGGCTGCTACATGGAGCACTGCCTGAGTGAGGAAAGCTTCGAGAAGCTGAGGGCTATGCTCGCCAGGGAAGAGACGTCGAACTCAACAACGGAATCCTAACAGGTCCTCAGTAGCGCGGAGTTCGCGCAAAGCGCGAACCAGCGAAAAGGGGATAGAGACTTCTAGCAGAAGGGACTTTCTCCGAGTCCACAGTAAACCTGTCGGGATGTAGCATCCTTTCAGCAGCGCCGCCCTTCCATCCCAAAGAGACGCGTCTCCCGCGCCGAAGGCGCGGGACAGCGGCCGGGACGAAAGGTCCCGCCAACCAAATTCAACTCAGACAAGGAACCTCGCCAGCAAGCGATGCCCAAGAACCGCCAGCTGTGTCAATGCAGGCCGGGACCGGGCTTGGTTTTGAAAACACTCCGCAGCGCGAGGCCCGTCTTTCCGTTGCTCCGTAGGAGCAGGAAAGACGGGCCTCATGCGCGAGGACGTTTTCAAAACCAAGCCCGGTCCCGGCCGGACAGCCCACGAACGCTACAGGTTCTTGACACCCATCGCGCGCATGGTGTTCAGGATAGCGATGATCGCCACGCCCACGTCGCCAAAGACAGCGAGCCACATGTTGGCGATGCCGAGCGCCGCGAGCACAAGGATCAGCAGCTTAATACCCAGCGCAAAGATGATGTTCTGCCAAACAATCGACATGGTCTTGCGAGCCACGCGGATCGCGCGGGCGATGTTGGACGGCTTGTCATCCATCAGCACGACATCCGCCGCCTCGATCGCAGCGTCGGAGCCCATGGCGCCCATGGCTATTCCGACGTCGGCTCGCGTAAGCACAGGCGCGTCGTTGATACCGTCGCCGACAAAGGCGAGCTTGCCCTTGCCGCTTTCGGCCGCGATCAGCGCTTCAACGCGCTCGACCTTGTCGCCCGGCAGCAGCTGCGCGTGGAACTCGTCGAGGCAGAGCTGCTTGGCCACCGCAGCAGCCACTTCCTCGCGGTCGCCCGTGAGCATGACGGTGCGCTTGACGCCGGCGGCGTGCAGGTCGCTGATCGTCTGCTCGGCATCGGCCTTGACGGTGTCTGCAATCACGATGTGGCCGGCGTACACGCCGTCAACGAGCACATGCAGAATCGTGCCGACGACCTCGCAATCGGGCGCTTCGACTCCGGCCGCGGCGAGCATCTTTGCGTTGCCAACGACGACGTGCTTGCCGTCGATGGTTGCCGTCACGCCATGGCCCGCGTCGTTGGTGGAGTCGCTTACGCGCTTGGGGTCGACCTCGCCCTGGTAGGCGACACGTACGGACTGCGCGATGGGGTGATCGGAGAACGACTCAGCAAGGGCTGCGACTTCGAGCAACGACTGCTCGGTATAGCCGGCCTCGGGGTGTACCGCGACCACCGAGAACGTGCCGTTGGTGAGGGTGCCCGTCTTGTCAAAGACGACGGTGTCCACGTCGGCGAGCGTCTCGAGGTAATTAGAACCCTTGATGAGAACGCCCAGCTTGGACGCGCCGCCGATGCCGCCAAAGAAGCTCAGCGGCACGCTGATCACGAGCGCGCACGGGCAGCTGACGACCAGGAAGGTCAGGCCGCGCAGGATCCAGTCGGACCAGGCGCCGGTGACCAAGCCGCCGCCGAGCGCGAGTACCGCGGCAGCGCCGGTGACGGCGGGCGTGTAGATGCGGGCAAAGCGCGTGATGAAGTTCTCGGTGCGCGCCTTCTTTTCGCTGGCGTTTTCTACGAGCTCCAGGACGCGCGCGACGGTGGACTCGCCAAAGGGCTTGGTGGTGCGCACGTGGATGAGCCCCGTCATGTTGATGCAGCCGCTGATGATATCGTCTCCGGTTTTGGCCGGGCGGGGGACCGACTCACCGGTAAGGGCGGCGGTGTCGAGCTGGGTTTCGCCTTCGACGATGACGCCGTCGATGGGCACGCGCTCGCCGGGCTTGACCACGATGACGGTGCCGACGGCGATGTCATCGGGGAAGACCTGTTCGAGTGTGCCGTCGGGTTGTTCGACGTTGGCGTAGTCGGGTGCGATGTCCATCATGGCGCTGATCGATTTACGGCTCTTACCCACGGCGTATGCCTGGAACAGCTCGCCGACCTGGTAGAACAGCATGACGGCGGCGCCTTCGGCCATGTGCGGATCGGTGTCGGGGAAGAGCACCATGGCAAACGCGCCGATGGTCGCGACGGCCATGAGGAAGCTCTCGTCGAAGGCCTTGCCGCGGCGGATGTTATTGAATGCCTTTTGCAGTACGTCGTAGCCGGCAATCAAAAACGGCACGAGGAACAGCACAAAGCTGGCGTAGATGTCGCCCGGGGTGCCGAATGCGGCAGTGAGGGTGCCGAGCTCATCGAGGGCGTACACCACGGCAAAAATGCCCAGCGCTACCAGGATGCGGTTGCGCTTATGCTCGAGTGACTCTTTTTTCTTGCGCTTCTTCTTTTTCTTCTTGGGGTCGGCGGTGGCCATGACTCGTATCCTCCCATTTGAATGTATGAACACTCGCTCATACAATTTCGCGAGCAAAGGCCGCGGCAAGCGCGGCCTTGCGTGTTGGCGTAAACCTGGGCTAGAGAATGATCTCGCAGTCCGGCTCGGCGTCGGCGGTGAACTCCACAACGCGGTCGAGGACCTCGTCGAACTCGGCTTCATCGGCCTCGAGCGTTAGCTTCTGGGTCATAAAGTTGACCGAAACGGACTTGACGCCCTCGAGCTTGGCCAGCTCGTCCTGAAGCTTACGCGCGCAGTTGGCGCAGTCGATCTCATCGAGCTTAAACTGCTTTTTCATGGTGGGTTCCTTTCCCTGTATTTGCGGCTTGGGTGCAGGCCGCGCTGGTACCGTGGTTAGTCGCTATTCGCAGATGTGGCTCATGCCCTGGTTGAGCATGGTGTAGACGTGGTCGTCGGCGAGCGAGTATAGGATATTGCGCCCGTCGCGCCGGAATTTAACCAGGTGCGACTGCTTGAGTGTACGCAGCTGATGCGACACCGCGGACTGCGAGGTTTCGGTCGCTTCGGCGATGTCTGCCACGCAGAGCTCGCGGCCCATGAGGGCATAGAGGATCTTGATGCGCGTGGTGTCGCTGAAGACCTTGAACAGGTCGGCGAGGTCGTAGAGAAGCTCCTCGTCGGGAAGGTCCTCGGGCGAGCAGGTGGTGGGGATCGCGGGTTCGGTGGCCTCGATGTCAGGTTTCGTTTCATCAACGCGGATGCTCATTGCAATATCCCTTCATATGAACATGCGCTCATATAACTTGCTTCCGATTATATGAGTGTATGTTCATATGTCAATACAATTTGCGATAATTTCGATGACTGCTTTCCGCCTCTGCGATTTTCTGTGGGTTGGGAGACATCGACGCAATGCTCGCCAACATATTTCGAGATGTTCGGCTAGCATGCTAAGAAAGCCACCTTGAGAAGCATTAGAACTGTTCATATTTGTACTTTATCGTGTTAAATACCGCGAGAATCAGTTCTTCCTCTACGGGAGTTCCTGCAGAATCAGTTTTATCTAAAGTTATATTGAGCATTGCTGCGGCAAATCCGGCACATCGGCGGCCGAATAAGTCGAAAAATGTAGGTGGACATCCGCAGAGATCGACTTTAGAAGAGTGAATTCTCAATCAGATTAATAATCGTGTCGTCTTCCGTGCGGTTTTCATCGATTTTTGCGGACATGTCGCATTCCCAAGGCCCATTGATTTCTTCAGCAAGGGCCCCGACGTGCTGCATGTCGTCGGGTTCGGGCACATCGTTGATGCTCGGGTCATCAGCTTGCGGATATTGGCTTGCAATTTCGCGCTTGGCGGACTCTTCTTCTTTGAGAGCCTCCAGGACGCGGCGACCGTATTCGAAGTAGCGCCGCAAGACAAATTGACGAAGAGTTTCTTGTAGGATGGCGAAGTTATCCGGGAGTCGACCAGGCCAGATCTTCTCGCGAATGCGAATCGCTTCCATGACCCGTCTAAAAGCGGACTGCTTGAAAAACGAATGACGACTAACTGTGATAACGGCATATCCCATGTTTCGCAGCGTGTTGCGGCGTTCCTCGTCAATTGATTGCTGCTCGGGCTCGTCGTGGTAAAAGCCGTTGTATTCGATATCGGTCATCGAATTCTCGAGTAGCGCGTCGAGGTAGAAAACCGTCCGTCGCGTTAGGGCGGCGTATCTTTTGGGGACTGGAATCGGATAATCCGTTTTGATAGCGCGTATGGCTAAGCCACCCATTGACTTGGGCATCGTCAGCATCATGACAAACGCCGTTTCGAGTGGGGAGCGACAGCCTTCGCGTACATAAGAAAGTGCCTTAAGGGCTTTATTAGATCCACGATACCCCGACGCCTCTGAAAAGAAGGCTCTGAGCTCTTCAACGCTGGTTAGGGCCGGGCGCTCGCGATATTGAGTTTCGTTGGACGTTTCAAGCGCGTAGGAGCCGCAGATTTCTAAGTAATACTCAACGAGCTCCGAAAGGTTGAGGTCGGCTGTTGCTTCTAACGCGCACAGCTTGATATCGACGATGTAGACGTTCGGCTCGAGTTCTAGGTAGCTTTCTGCATTAAACGTATAGCGCGTGCAGTGGCAGATGCAGCCCTTGCAGTGCCTTTTGGCATTATTGGAAAACGTCAGCACATGGATGCTTTCAGAATCGACATTCTTTCTGTTGAGCCATGCTCGTGCCGCTTCCAGGTCGGATGTGGTCGGCGCAGACGCCCTGATCTTTTCCATAGGTATGGGATCGGTCGCGTAGCTTGCGAGCGAGTTGGCTGTTTGGTATACAGCGCGTGCCGTGGTATGTGACAGAACGATTCCCATACGCGCATGATGGCATAGCGGACGCCACATACGCCCGAAACTTCGGGCAATGGTATTGGGGTGCGGCTTATCTTCTGCGAACGGTGGGTTTTTGAGCTGTCGTATTGAGGGGGGCAGCTTCGGCCGGGGAGGTTTCTGCCAGCTGCGCCTTTTTTGGTGAACTTTAGTTGCGGGTTCGTAGCTTCTAAGCGTTTTTGCCGACCGCCCAGATGCCTCACCAACATAATTTGAGTTATTCGGCCTTTTCCTATACGAATGGTGCGATTACAATGTCCTATTTGAATTGATTCAGGTAGATTAATGGGGCTTGGTTGCGAAATTAAGGCGACTACAGCGCTCGATTGCGGTTCAAGGGGCCTTGACTAGTGGTTCAGCTGGCCGAACAACTCGAAAAATGTAGGTGGGCCAACCTGTCGACTGTGTGAAGCACGCGTATTTGCTTGTTTTGATGAAAACTAGGGTGCAGCCATAAGGCTGCGCCCTAGTTTATTGCGTGCCGGTGCGCCCAGACGGATTGCGCTGTGCCTGGCAGGCGCTCCCGCAGATGGATCGGTTATTTCGCGAATAGGTTCTTGAGGTTGAACTCGGCTTGGACGGTGCGGAGCATGAGGTCGGTGTCGTCCAGACCCAGATGCTGCTCGTTGGCATCGGCGGCGAGGGTTCCGCGGCGGCGCGCCCAGTTCTCGAGCGCGGCGGGGGCGGACTCGCGGGGGAGCGAGCGGACGTCGGCATCCAGGCTGCGGCAGATCTGGCGCGAATCGATGACGATAATCTTGCCGGCACGGCGCGCCTCGGCGTAACCGTCCAGGTGAATTTTGAACCAGCTGTCCTCGAACGCGGCGTTATGCGCCATGTACGGGTACTTCTTCATAAGCTTGAGCAGCTGATTCTGCAGTTCCTTGTTCTCGCGGAACGGCTTTTTGCCGTCGATGTCGTCCCAGGTGATGTGGTGGATATTCGACAGCGGCACATCTTCGCCGCGGTAGATGTCGGGCAGGCCACAGTAGTGCGCCTCGGCGTCATGCGGGACGGCGTCGCTAGTGAGTTCCATAATCTCCCAGCCGACGTTGATGATATAACCGCGTTCGGGTGCACGGCCGGTGGTCTCGATGTCGATACCGAGCACGGTGCCCTGGATGGGCTTACGGGCGTAGGCCACGCCGAGCGCGTCGCGGTCGCCGCGGATCTCGCGCATAACGGACGCGGCGGTGCGCTTTTGCATCTTGCCGATGGCGGCGCAGGTGTCGGCATCGGACAGGCCGCGCGAAAGCGTCGCGGGCGTCACGTTGCGCAGGCGCGCCTCGCCGATCTGATCGCACAGGTCGCGGTTGCGGTCGGCCAGGTCGCGCACGGTGGCAAAGTCGAAACCGGGGTCGCCCTCGGCGGTAAAGTACTCGGTTTCGAGCGCCTTAAGGGCCTCCTCGCCCTTCTGGCGCTCGGACTCCATGGCGCCGTGATCGCCATAGATAAACATGGGAATAAACGGCTGGCGCTCGTATTCGAGTGCTTGCGAAACGTTCATAGGCTGCTCCTTGGACGGGCCGCGTCGCGCGGCTCGGGGTTACTGAGTTGTGGCGAGATGATAGTTTACCATGGGCAACTATTGGCACCGCGCCCGGGACTACTACAATACCCTAGTTGACCGCTAGGACTTTTACAATGCTGCCGAAAGACACGAAAGGTTCCATCCGTCATGGATTTACTGATAGATATTCTGCTCGATGCCGGCAAAGACACGCTCTCGCTGGTGCCGTTTTTGTTGGTGACGTACCTTGCGCTCGAGACGCTCGAGCATGTTGCGGGCGACCGCGTTAACGGCGCCATCAAGCGCGCTGGCGCTGCGGGCCCCGTGGTTGGCTCGTTGTTGGGCATGGTGCCGCAGTGCGGCTTTTCGGCCATGGCGGCCACGCTGTACGCCGGTCGCGTCGTGACGCTGGGCACGCTGGTTGCGGTGTTCCTCTCGACCTCAGACGAGATGCTGCCGCTGTTGCTAGCCGAGCAAGTTCCCGTGCAGACCATGGCGATGCTTTTGGCTTCGAAGGCGCTGATCGCGCTGGTCACGGGCTTTATCGTGGATGCCGCCATTTGCGGCCTGCGTCGTAACGCTCGCGCGCATGCGGCGATTCGCCGTACCGTGCTGGGAACCGCGGCCAACCCGGCCCACGTGAACTGCGCGCACGATGACCACACTGGCGGTGACATCATCGACGAGGTGGCCGAGGCGGGCGTGAGCGCCGACCACATCCACGAGTTGTGCGAGCGCGACCATTGCGGCTGTGATGAAGACGAGGACGAGCACGAACACGGACATGGCCACGATCACGGTCATGAGGGCGAGCATGAACATCATGATGGCCACGGTCGCTCCCACTCACACGAAGGTGCGCCCGCCGTGTCGATTATCCGCAGCGCCATCTCGCATACCGTGCAGGTATCGGTATTCATTTTCCTGGTGACGCTGATTCTGGTCGCCGTGCTCGAGACCTTCGGCGAGTCCGCAATCGAGCAGTTCCTGCGCGGCAACGAGACGCTCGCCGTCCTGGGTTCGGCGCTTGTCGGCCTGATCCCCAACTGTTCTGCGAGTGTGGTCATCACGCAACTGTACCTGGAAGGCGCGCTGCAGCTGGCCCCGATGCTCGCCGGCACGCTCATCTCTGCCGGCGTGGGCTACCTGGTGCTGTTCCGCACCAATCGCAGCGCCCGCGAAAACGTCCTGTTCCTGATCATGATGTACGTTATCGGTGCCGGCTGGGGACTCGTTCTCTCCGCCTTTGGTCTCTAAGCCCAAAATTCTACCTTGGTCAGCGTAGCAGCTCGGTGAGGTTGCGCTTAAAGCGGGCGCGATCTTCGCTGGTGAAGGCTGCCGGCCCGCGGGTGCGACCGCCAGCGCGGCGCACCTTCTTTTCTTCGTGACGAATAAACAGCTGCATATCGATGGTCGCTTTGTCGTAGACGCGCCCGCGCACGCCGATGGCGCCGGCATCGCGTCCGAGCACCATGCTCGCCAGACCTATGTCCTGCGTCACGACCACGTCGCCAGTCTGCAGGCGCTCAATAATGGCAAAGTCGGCGCTATCGGCTCCCACACTCACATCGAGCGTCGTGACCCAAAAGCCCCGACGCGCATGCTCGGCGTCGCGCGGATCGTCGCGGCGAATGTGGCGTTCCAGGTTTTGCGTGCTGTTGCCGGCGATAACGACGGCAACGCCCGCCCTCCGCGCGCAGTCGATCGACTCGCGCGTGACCGGGCAGGCGTCGGCATCAATAAAAAGCGTCTTTGGCATCTAGCGCACCAGTTTGCCAAATTGAATAGCGCGAACAATCAGTGTCACGCCAAACACCAGCAGCGCGGCGCCGCTAAAGATGACGAGCATCTTGGCCGACCACAGCGGATAGATAAACACGAACATGCTCGCAATGATGGAGAGTGCGCCGCTCAGGATGGCGAGGGCGCGGTTGGCGGAAAGTTCGGATTCCAGAATCGACATGACGCCCTCGACGATCCAGCCAAAGCCGGCGACGACCACTACAAGCGTGGTGAGCGTCGCGGTCGAGAAGGCCTGATTGCGCAGGATTATGACGCCACCCAGAATGATGAGCAGGTTGGAGATGATGCTCGTAACGCGCCATCCGGTGGGCAGCAGCGGCTCAAAAATGGCGGTGAACAGCCTGACGCCAGCCGTGATCACAAAGTAGAAGCCCAGTACGGTCGTCAAAAAGACGAGGGTCTTAGCGGGTGCAAACAGCAGCGCGATGCCGGCGATGAGCGCGATGACACCCGTGGCGGCGTAGATCCAGCGCACGGCTTTAATCGCCTTGCCTGCCATGCTCTTCTCGTCAAATCCAAACAGACTCGATTGTTGGTCGTCATTCTTAAAGATGCCCATGAGGCCTCCTTTCCGTGCGGCGTAAGCCGCGATCGTTACAACCAGTATCGCCTAAAGGCGCTGGCGTATGGGCCGGGGAGGGCGAAACGCAACCCAAAGGCCCCGATTTGTTTCCGTTGTTCCCCACGTTGCGATTTTCTATTCAACAGGTGTAGAACATTGCAGCTCTGTTCGTTATTGCCTGCGTTTTAGGTTAGATTTTCCTAAGAACAATTGGCTTTTTGGGGGTCCCTATGAACGAAGCAGTTCCCGTGGTGCCGTTGAGCGCCGAGTCGATGGCAAAGCAGGGTTGCGAAAAGCTTGGCCTGGATGCGTTTGATGCGCTGATCCGTCGCGCCCGCACATGCCGCCGTTTTGACGAGTCCATGCGCGTGCCGCGCGAGTTTTTGCTCGAGCTGGCAGAGCTGGCGCACCTGGCTCCCTGTGGCGCCAATGCTCAGCGCTTGCGTTTTCATGTGGTGAGCGGTGCCGAGGACTGCGCTCGCGTGTTTGACGAGCTCGCATGGGCCGGGGCGCTCAAGGACTGGCCGGGTCCTGCCGAGGGCGAGCGCCCGACCGGCTACATTGCAGTTCTTGCCGAGCGCACCGTTCCCGGCAAACCCGCCGCGCCTATCACCGAGGTCGACACGGGCATCGCGGCTCAGACGATGATGCTCGCCGCGCGCAGCGCAACGCCTGAGGTGGCGGCTTGCATGTTCAAGGCCTTTACGCCCCGCGCGATCGATGCGATGGGGCTCGACGGCGACAAGTATGAGCTCAAGCTGATCATGGCTTTTGGCGTACCGGCCGAGACCCAGGTTATCGACGCGATCGATTCCAACCCCGACGGTTCTATTAATTACTGGCGCGACGAGGCGCAGGTGCATCACGTGCCCAAGCGTCCGCTTGCCGACGTGCTGGTGTAGTTGCGTCGTTGCGGCGCGATTCGGCGGCAAGCCACCGCAAAGGTGCCTGTCCCCTTTGTGGTGGTGCGAGAGGAGGGCGTGTGTCCGATCTGTATTTGGTTCGGCATGGGCAGACCGAGCTTAACGTGCGGAACATTTTGCAGGGCTGGCAAGACTCGCCGCTCACGGAGTGCGGGCGCGAGCAGGCACTGGCGACGCGCGCGGCGTTTGAGGCGCGCGGCATCTCCTTTGACCACGCGTATTCGTCTCCGTTGGGTCGGGCGCGCCACACGGCCGAGCTGATCGTTGGCGAGGATCTTCCCATAGAGCCGGTCGATGATTTGCGCGAGTGGCGCCTGGGCTCGCTGGAAGGTACATCAAATCGCAAGATGCCGCCGCAGCCCTGGGGCGATTATCCGGTGGCCTTTGGCGGCGAGTCGGAAGCGCAATTCCGGGCGCGTATGGTCGCGGCGCTGTCCCGCATTATGGCCCGACCGCAGCACAACTGCGTGCTGGCTGTCTCCCATGGGTCTGCCTGCCAGGAGTTTCTTGAGTACGTGGCCGGCGGGGGAGAGCAGCCCGACAACGGTGCCGTGCTCCATTTTGGCTATTGCGACGGGGCGTTTTCGCTCCTTGATTGGTAACGAACGGAAGGACCCCCTATGAATAAAGACTTGTATCTGGTCCGTCATGGACAGACAATATTTAACCTTAAGCGTATCATTCAGGGGTGGAGCGATTCGCCGCTTACGCAGTTGGGCTGCGACCAGGCGGCGCGCGCCGGCATGTTCTTGCGAGCGCGCGGCATTGAGCCCGATCATGCCTACACCTCGACGCTGCATCGCACGGAGCAGACCATCGCCAGCCTGTGGCCGGGCCTTGCCTACGAGCGCCTGGATGGCCTGCGCGAGTGGTTCTTTGGCGACTTTGAGGCCGAACGCGTGATGCTCATGCCCGAGCGTCCGTGGCGTGACTTCTATCGCCAGTTTGGCGGCGAGGGGCAGATGCGGGTGCGTGAGCGCATGGTGGCGACGTTGACCGATCTGATGCGACGCCCGGACCATTCGTGCGTGCTCGCGGTGAGCCACGCCTCGGCCATCAAGGAGTTTTTGGATCATGTGAGGGGAGCGGCGGCCGACGAGCGCGAGCGCGTGCCGGGCAACTGTTCGGTGCTGCACTTTGCGTTTGACGATGCGACCGAAACGTTTGAGCTGGTTGAAGTCTTTACGCAGGAAGATTATGCGCGTGAGCTGGGTCTTGAGCCGTTGACGGCGGCAGCGGGTCCACAGCGCGGGTAACGCAGGCGTGACGATACGGGTCGCCGACATACTTGCTCGATGCAAAAGGGGCGGAGATGCATGCGCTGGCATTGCATCTCCGCCCTTCGTTTGTTGGACTGCCGAGTCTTTGCGCTAAGCGTTTAAGTCCTGCTAGTATCGTGCAATCTGGTGAGTGAGCAGACCCGTTGGAACCTGCGGCGCGCCGCCTGCGACCTGCGCGGCAGGGAACAGCGCGGAAATGACAAAGTTGAACGGCTCCTTGCCCGTGTAGGTGCCGGCCGCGCGGGCCTCGTCTGCCAAGAGCTGTGCCGCCCCTGCCAGCGCGGCGACATAGGCCGGATCGTCTGCGGGGGCAGGCTCCGGTGCCTGGTCGAGCATAGCGTGGATGGCGGCAACGGCGTCATTGCGTTTGACCTCCCACACGCGATGCGTAATGCCGGCGGGGTCGGTGACGGCATAGAGTGACGCACCCTCTTTGGCGGCACCGAGGATGATATCCATGACGGGCGAGGCTTTGTAGGTGAGCGTAACAGGGTGAGGCTGCACCTTAAGCTCGGTGATTGCACGGGCGGCCGCTGCTACATCTGCGGAGGCCGCGTCGCCGTCACAGGCCGCGTCGTCGCCCGCCAGCACGCTGACCGGGCAAATCGCCACAACGCCCGTCACGCGCCCTGGCTCTCCGGAGCATTCGTACACGTAATATGCCGAGCCCGGATCTTTGAGCATGAGCCCGTCGGCAATGGCGTCGCGCAGGGCGTCGTTGCCACTCAGGATGCCGCCCATCTGCGGCAGCGCTTCGAGCACGCGATCCTGGGCTGGGCGGATGCAGGGAAACGGAAGTGCTTTCATGGGCGGTCCTAACGCGCGAGTCGGTTTGTTCGCGGCTTATTATGCCCCAACTTGGTTGCTCGCGTCCCAGAGCGTGTTATCGACAAGCGCGATCAGCACGTTCTGGCAGCGAACGATATCGGCGTGGGGAACATATTCGTTGGGCTTGTGCGCGAGTGCCAATGAGCCGGGGCCGTAGCTCATGCAATTGCGGTTGCCCGTCTTGCCGGCAATGACGGCGGTGTCGGTGTAGCCGGTAAAGAAGCCGACGGTCGTGTCCACGTCCGTCACGTCATCGGCGGCACGCTTGAGTGCAGCTAGAAGGGGAGAGCTCGGGTCGCGCTCAATGGCGGGGCGATCGCCCGTCACAGCGTAGCTGCCATGGCGGCCGGGAACCGCGGCCTCGGCAGCGGTGATGGCCTGCTCCACCATGCGTGTCGCGGCGGCCGTATCGGTCGGCGGCGTCAGGCGCATGTCGACCCAGACCTTGGCGTGGTCGGGCACGACGTAGGGGCGATAGCCGACCTCGATTTGTCCAAACGTAATGGTCGAAGGCCCCAGCTCATCATGCACGGGCAGCGCCGCGAACGCATGGCGAAGCGAACACACGACCTCGGCCATGGCGGCGACGGCGTCTGCACCCTTCCAAGGCTGACTCGCATGCGCCGTGCCGCCGGCCATCTCAATTTCGAACCACGTGCGCCCCTTGTGCGCCACCTGAATCTGCCCGTCGGTGGACTCGGTGTCCAGCACCCATTCGCGCGAGCCGATCCAGCCGGAATCGATGGCGGCCTCGGAGCCGCGCATAAAGTCCTCCTCGTCGACCGAGCAGATGAGTGAGAAGCCACGGCGGGGCAGCTCGCCGCTTGTCGCTATGCGCTCGAGTACGTGGACAATCGCGGCAATGGCGCAGGCCAAGCCACCCTTCATGTCGCAGGCACCGCGGCCACAGAGCTTATCGTCCCGCACGATCGCTCCGAGCGGCGGAATGTCCGCGTCCCAGCCATAGCCCAGCGTAAGGGTATCCATATGGCAGATATAGACCAGCCGCGGCTCGTCGCTCAAACCGGGCGCGGTGACCATGAGGTTGCGGCGTCCGGGGAGCACTTCGAGCTCCTCAATCTGCACGGCCTCGAGCGTAGAACTATCAAGTTGTGCCAGCTGCTGCTCAATGAGCCTCTTAATGAAGCGCTCAATCTCGTCCTCATATGCGCCCGGGTCTGAGCTGTCAACCTTCACAAGGTCCTGCGCAAGCCGCCAGGCAAAGTCCTCATCAACCATATGCATCCTCACAATTAGTCTGCTTTCCAAACTGATCGTAAGCCTCCTGAGAGATCCGCGGCGCGCGTGGCGGTATTTACCGTTCGCAGGCGGAGCCATCGCGTTTGCCGTCCGAGCGGGCTCACAAACGACGTAGTGGGTACGTACCCTTCATGGACGACATGCTGTGCGACATATCTGCCTTTCGGTATCACCGGATACCTCCACAGGTCTTGGCAATAATGCCAGACCTGCCCGATTCTGCGGACGATCCGCGCAGGGAGCACCTATGCGAGCATCCGCTCGTCACGCATTTCCTGGCCACCCCGTTACATGTGTTGGCACAGGGCAGCTGCGGACGTAAGGGCGATCGCATCGTCAGGCATGTTTGGAACGGGGAGAGGCCGTTTGGCTCCGTGCGGCAGACAGAGTTTGGTCTCGATATCGCGTCCCCGCTCTTTACCTTGCTGACACTGGCCTCCTCGGTCTCAAACGAGCGACTGATCATGTGCATGTATGAGATGTGCGGCACCTTTGCCGTGTGCAAGATTGCGTCTCAGGTAAAGTCGGCGCTTGAACAGGCATACGGGGACCGGTGGGGCGATGCCCGGCTGGGCTGGGAAAACGTAAAGGATGCCTCGGGGAATCCAACGGACTTGTGGAAACGACCTCCCTTGATTGAGCTCTCTGAACTTGCAGAGTACGTCGATAAGATCCGGGGGCTTCGCGGTGCTAAATCGTTCACACGTGCCGCAAAATGCGTTACGGGGGTGGCGGCATCGCCGCTCGAGGTCCAGGCTTCGATGCTGTTTGGTCTTTCGAGGTTGCGCGGCGGTGAAGGGCTGCGCCTTACCAATAACGTTGAGATTCGTATGACGCGCAGTGCCCGTCTGATTTCGGGGCTTGATAGGCGCTATGCCGATATCCTGCTGGCAAATAAGGACGGCAGCCGAGAGTGCCTGGTTGAATGTCAAGGTAAAGCCATTCATGGATCCATAGAATCCAAGATCTCGGACTCCGATCGAACGACGGCCTTGCAAGCGATGGGATATCCCGTCGTTCTGATGACCTATGGCCAGCTGGTTGACTCCGATGCCTTCCGCGTAGTGATGGAACTCATCATGTCCTATCTCGATGTGCCGCTGAAAGACAAGACGCCGCGGCAGCAGGAGCTCGAACGGCGGCTTCGTGAGGAAATTTTTATCGATTGGGCGGGAATATAGTCGCGCAGGCAGAAAACGCTCGCGCGAGCTAGAGTTTTGGTCGCAAAAAGGCTTCAATTTTGCCTTGGAAGGGCTTTAAAAATGCTATCCATAAAAAGTTGTTTCGGAAAATCGACAGTCAACTTGAATGTGGTATATAGAGATTGATTTTTACCTACTAAAGTCCCTGATAAAGCTGTTTATCAAAGCGGGTGTGCTTGGTGATTTGGGTCTTACTGTCGATTATCCGAAAAAACTTGTTCTGGGTATCTTTTTAAAGTCGTCCGGAGCAACGAAATCGGCCCCCGTTTCGCGAAAACGGGGGCCGAATGGGGCTTCATGGCCTGCCTGGCAGGCTTGCCGCCGGCGCTATTTGATCACGCGCACGCGATACATCGACGGAATCTGCTTGAGTGCCTCGATGGTGCTGCTGTCCAGGTGCTCGTCGGTGTCGAACATGGTGTAGGCGTTCTCGCCGGCGGACTCGTTGGTCATGCGCTGCACGTTGGCGTTGTCCTTGGCGAGGATTGCCGTGATCTGGCCGATCATGTTGGGCACGTTGGCGTGCAGGCAGGCGATGCGGCTCGCGGCGCGCGCCTTGCCCATGCTGCAGGCGGGGTAGTTGACGCTGTGTGCGATGTTGCCGTTTTCCAGGTAATCCTTGAGCTCGCTGATGGCCATATCGGCGCAGTTGGCCTCGGCCTCGCCAGTGCCGGCGCCCGAGTGCGTGGTGATAAACGTGTTGGGCATCTTGACGGTCTTGGGCGTGGCAAAGTCGCAGCTAAACCAGCTCAGCTTGCCCTCGCGCAGGGCGGCGTCGACGGCGTCCTCGTCAATGATGGTTTCGCGCGCGTAGTTGATGAGCACGGCGTCGGGTGCCAGCAGGTTAATCTGCTGGGTGCTGATCATGCCGATGGTGTCTGCCTTGCTGGGCACGTGCACGGTGAGGTAGTCGCAGCCGCGGCACAGATCCTCGAGCGTGCCCACGCGCTGCACCTCGCGGCTCAGCACCCACGCGTGCTCGACGGAAATGAACGGATCGTAGCCGTAGACGTCCATACCCAGGTCGACGCAGGCGTTGGCGACCTTGGAGCCCACGTTGCCCAGGCCGATGACGCCGATGCGCTTGCCCTTGAGCTCGCGGCCCACAAAGGCCTTCTTGGCCTTCTCGGCATCGACCTGAATCTCGGGATCGTCGGCGTTGTCGCGCACCCAGTTCATCGACTGCACCACGCCGCGGCTCGAAAGCACCAGCATGCCCAGGACGAGCTCCTTGACGGCGTTGCTGTTGGCGCCGGGGGAGTTAAAGACGACGACGCCCTTCTTGGCGTACTCCTCGACGGGGATGTTGTTGACGCCGGCACCGCAGCGGGCGATGGCGCGGATGCTCCCGGGCAGCTCATAGCCGTGCAGGTCGGTGGAGCGCATCAGGATAGCGTCGGCCTCCTCGGCGGTGCCCACAAACTCGTAGCCCTCGCCAAACTCGACCTTGCCGTCTTTGGTAATGTCGTCGATGGTCTTAATCTTGCGCATGGAAAACTCCTTAGCAGGTTTGTCTAAAACAAGTGGTTTGAAGTGGCTGGTCGGCCCGCGCGTTGCGGGCTAGTTAGATCGCGGACTCAAACTATGCTGCGCTTCGAAGTCATTCATGTACGAGGCCAGTGCCTGAACATCTTCCATGGTCGCGGCGTTGTAGACGCTGGCGCGCATGCCGCCCACCAGGCGATGGCCCTTGACGTTTTGGATCTGGTGCTCTGCTGCGCCCGCAACAAAGGCGGCATCGAGCTCGGCATCGCCGGTGCGGAAGGTGACGTTGGCGATGGAGCGGCTGCCGGCCTGCGTGGTGCCATGGAACAGCTCGCTGTGCTCGAGCAGGTCGTAGAGCAGGTTGGCCTTGGCCCAGTTGCGCTCGGCCATGGCGGTAAGTCCGCCGGTCTCCTCGACCCAGCGGAATACCTTGCCGCATACGTAGATGCCAAAGGTGTTAGGCGTGTTGAGCATGGAACCCTTGGCGGCCTGGGTCTTAAGGTCCAGGTACTGCGGCGTCTGCGTAAAGGCGGGGCCTTTGGCGATAAGGTCGTCGCGCACGATGACCACGGTCACGCCCGCAGCGCCGGCGTTTTTCTGTGCGCCGGCGTAAATGAGCCCGTAGCGCTCAACGTCGAGCGGCTGCGACAGGAAGCAGCTCGAGACATCGGCGACCAGCGGCACATCGCCGCAGTTGGGCAGCTCGTGGTACATGGTGCCAAAGATAGTGTTGTTCTGGCAGATGTAGACGTAGTCGAGCCCGTCGCCCGTGGCCTCGGCGGCAATGCGCGCGCTGATGTCGGCCATGGTGGGAATGCGGTCGAAATTGGTGTCCTCGGAGCTCGCGAGCAGCACGGCCTCGCCATATTTGGCGGCCTCCTTGTACGCCTTGTTGGCAAAGTTGCCGGTGACGACGTAGCCGGCGCGGCCGCGGCGCATGAGGTTCATGGGGATGCCCGCAAACTGCAGCGTGGCGCCGCCCTGCAAAAACAGGACACGGTAGTTGTCGGGGATACTCAGCAGGCGGCGCAGGGTTGCCTCGGCGTCGTCGATAATCTGCTGGTACATACTAGATCGATGACTCATTTCGAGCACAGACATGCCGCAACCGCGGTAGTCCATCATCTCGTCGGCGATCTCGGCGAGCACGCATGTAGGCAGTGCGGCCGGGCCAGCTGAGAAGTTGTGCACACGTGCCATCTTCTAGTTCCCCTCGTAGTCGTTTGAACGTTCGGGATACTTTAGCACAGTGGAGCGCCGGACGCGACCGCATCACAGCAAAACTCGAGTGCGTCGCTATGATTTACAGGATGGTTACATGGGGGAGGGATTATCTCGAGGCTCGTATTCGCTGTCGCCCCCAGCTTCACGGGATGACATCAAGTCCTCTTGGAGCATATTGTTTGCCTACGGCTTATGCCGTTCGGGAACCGCAATAAACCAGATCCTCTTTTTGCCGTTCACAGAATATTTTTACCGTTCAGGGAGTTTTCGCAGCTAAAATGTTGTGCAACAAAATGTTGCTCAATGGATGTGAAGCGTTTTGTCGTATGAATCAAATGTACCTATTTGATTCGTCGAGAGGCTGAACGACATGAGCATGCCCACCACCTATCGTGGTTCTATGACACGTGAACAGTGGCTTGTTAATGAGACGCGTGTCGTTGCGCGCCTCATGGTGGACGAGAACTTTTCTGATACGAAAGAGATAATTGAAAAGGTCACCGCCCAAAATCTCTTTCAATATCCTACTGAGCGCGAGCAAAAATCTATCACCCGTGCTTGCTGCCGCCGGTTGTTGGCTCTTAGTGAAGACAAAGACGTGCGCGCGAGCCTGATTGATCTTGCTGCGCATGGATCGCTCGAGCAGCTTGCGCAGGTCAACCTGTATGCAATGATGTGCGACAACCGGGTTGTTTGGGACTTTATGACGTGTGTGATTGCCCCTAAGTTCAATCTTTTTGATCTCTCGCTTCGCAAATCGGAAATCGTTACGTTTATCGAGGGTCTTCGCGCGCAGGACGATCGCGTTGCTACGTGGTCGGATGCTACATGTAATAAAGTGCGCCAAGTCCTCGTCAACTGTATTGAGGGCGCTGGATTGTATAGTCGCAAAACCGAAGCCCTTCGTCCGCCGTTGCTCGATTTTGAGCTCGAGCGTTGCGTTCGGGCAAACGACGATACTGCGGTTCTACCTGCCTTTGGCATAACGGAATAGGGGTGTGAGATGGCAGCAGCTGAATTGCCTTCTGTCGACATGAGCTTTGAGCTCATTCGTTCCAAATTCCGCGACCCCGATTTTTTGAATTGTCGCGGGCTGGGTGGCGAGGTCCCACTCTATATCTATCCGTATGCAGCTAGGCAAGAGGACCAGGTACGCGCTTTGACTCAGCAATTGGTGGATGATAGCGTGCGCGAGCGCCAGACAAAAACTGACGCCCCTAACATCGTCTCGTTTGATCTGTGGAACGTGTTTATCGGCATTTGCGAAAAACGCGGCATCTTAGAAAAGATGAGCGCCCTTGAGGAAAAACGAGGCAGCGATCACTTCTTACAACGCATGCAGAGCCGAGTGGAACCCGAGAAGTACCTCGAGTTCATTCACGACAGCTTTATCGAGAGATATGGCGAGCCGAAGCGCGGACGCGACGTCCTGATTATAACGGGCGTTGGCAAGATTTACCCGTTCATGCGTGCCCACATCATTCTCGAGTCTATTCAGCCGGTATTTTCCGATATCCCCGTCGTTTTGTTTTACCCCGGCACCTATGACGGGCAGCAGTTAAAGCTGTTTGGCACGATTGCCGATGGCAACTACTATCGCGCGTTTAACCAACTCTAAAAACGTTTCCGGTCATCGAAAGGCATTCCCATGAAGATCAAAGATATGTTTGAGCACGATATCGACCGAAACATTAACGGTGTTATTAAGGTCGATCAGGAGGATGACGGCAGTGTCAGGCAAGAGCTGAACGAATACGTTGTGACCGACGAGCTTCGCCGCCATTTCAAGACGCTTTTCGATGCGTATGATCGGGCTCTCGATGTTCCGACGGACAAAGTTGGCGTGTGGATTAGCGGTTCGTTTGGCTCGGGTAAATCCCACTTTCTCAAGATGCTTAGCTACCTGTTCACGAACCGTGAGGCGGCAGGTAAAACTGCGATTGAGTATATTGCTCCGCGTTTTGAAGATGACGAACTTGCCGACAAAGCAAAGCGCGCGGCGGGCGTGACGACCGACGCTATCCTTTTTAATATGGGCATCAAAAGCCCGCTCAATAAGGATGGCAGCGCGGTTGCGCGCATTTTTGCCAAGATGTATTACGAGAGCCGTGGGTTCTACGGTGCAGATTTTAAGCTCGCTCGCCTGGAGCGTCGTATTGACGACGCCGGTAAAACTCAGGAATTCCGTGCCGCATTTGAAGAGATTAATCATAGCTCCTGGGTCGATGGCCGCGAGGACTACGACTTTAACTCCGACGACGTTATCGAGGCACTCAGTCGCACGGGCGTCATGAGCAAGGACGAGGCAGAACGCTGGTATGAAAAATCGGAAAGCAATGATTTTTCAATCGACCAGCTTACCGACGATATTGCTAAATACACAAAGCGTCGAGAGCAAGAATGCGGCGGCTTATATCGCATGATCTTTATGGCCGACGAGATGAGCCAGTTTATCGCGAGCGATACCGAGCTAATGCTGAACTTGCAGAGCATTGTCGAGGCGCTAGGCACCAAATGTGGCGGCCGTGTATGGGTTATGGTCACCGGACAGCAGGCGATTGATCAAATTACCAAGGTTAAGGGCAGCGACTTCTCCAAGATTCAGGATCGCTTTAATACACGCTTGTCGTTGAGCAGCTCGTGCGCCGATGAAGTTATTCGTCGCCGCATTTTGGCGAAAAATCAGGATGCGAACGACTTGCTGAAAGCTGAGTATCAGGAGCGCTCGGCGGTCCTCAACAACTTGTATAGCTTTAAGGATGCGGCGGCCGATCTAATTGGCTACGAGGGCGCCGAAGACTTCGCCAGCACGTATCCGTTTGCTGATTACCAGTTTAAGCTCATTCAAAAAATCATGGACGAGCTGCGCAATCATGGCGCGTCCGGAAAAAACAGCTCAAGTGCCGAACGTTCCATGCTGAGCGGCTTTCAAGACTCCGCTCGATGCATAGAGGACAAGGACCAGAACGCGCTGGTTCCGCTTTGGCGTTTCTACAATACGATCTCGACGTCGCTCGAGGACTATCATCGTCGTGTAGTTCTTCGAGCAGCGGATGCCGCCCAAAAGGGGCAGGGTCTTGAGGAATGCGACATTCCGGTACTCAAGCTGCTTTTCTTGATTCTGTATGTCGATAAGGACATGCCGGCAAACGTTGAAAACCTAATTACCCTTATGACTGACGATGTCCGCACCGACCGCATTAACGTTCGCGAGCAGATTTCGCAGTCCCTGGAGCGTTTGGTGCGCCAAAACTATGTGGCTCGCAATGGCGAAACGTATAAGTACCTGACCGACGAAGAGCAGGAGATCGCCCAGCAGATTTCGCGCGTGCAGCCGGATGCTGCGAAGATTACGTCCAAGGCTGCACAGATCATGTTTAGGCAGGTCTTCGAAAACGCCAAGGTGACGGTCGGCAAAAACGTTTTTGACGTTGAGGAATATCTGGACGACACCCGTTTTAACAGCGCGTCGGGGCTGGCACTGCGCGTTATTTCTGGTGTGGATGGCACCCCGATCCCTTCGCGCGAGGACCTGCTCCTTAACTCTAGCAGGGGAGAGGCCATTGTGGTACTCGATTCCCAGCAGGATTATTACGACTGTCTGTATCAGTCGGCATGTATTGAGCAATACCTCAATAGCCGTCAGGCAGACAATCGCAGCGAAGTGGTGGCTTCGATCTTGCGCGGCAAGCAGGAAGAGCGCGTTGCTCTGGATAAGCGTGCAGAGGACCTTATGCGCCAGGCGGTGCTGCATGGAACGTTTTATGTCTACGGCAGTGAGTATTCGCCAGTCAAATCGGCGTCTGCCAAGAATATGATCGAGGACTGCGTACGCCAGCTTGTTTCCGTTACGTACAACAAGCTGTCGCTTATTGATAAAAACTACGACAGTGATGTGCAAATCAAGCAAATTCTAACCGCTTACACTCCGGCAATGAATGGGCAAGAGCCTAACGCCGGAGCCATCGAAGCGGTTATGCGCCTGCTGGAAGCTCGCGCTGCCCAACATATGCAGGTAACGATGGCAGAACTGCTCGAGACGTATCATGCGAAACCTTACGGTTGGGCGGAGATTGACATTGCCGCTGTGGTTGCAACGCTGCTGGCACAAAAGCGCGCTCGCCTGCTTTGCGCGGGACAAGCGATTGACCTTAGGGATTCCAAGATCCTCGATTATCTGCGAAAGGCTGCTAAGGCACGACAGGCTGTTGTTGAGGCGCGCCAGCAGCTTTCTCGGGCGGCCATATCTAAGGCGCGACAGGCTGTAGAAGAGTTGAGCGGCAATCATACTTTGCCGCTCGAAGAGGACAGCCTTGCCGAGGCATGTCGCGGGGAGCTTGAAAAGCGCCACGATAGCTTGGCGAGCCTTCTTTCGGTCGAGTACCAGCGTAACCCAGGTTACCCGGGCTATAAGGAGGTCGTGCATGCAAAGAACCTTATCGAAGGCTTATTGCAGAGCGGCCGCGATGCCGTCGATCTAATTATGGCGATCGCCGGAAAAGAGGGGGAGCTGGGAGATGCGGCTGAAGATCTCGAAGATATTGACGAGTTTTTCGGTAGCAAGGCAGCTGTATTCGACAGTGCCTGCGAGATATTCAAGCGAATGGAGAGCGAGCGCGATTACTTTGAGGGTGATTCTGAGACGCTTGATGCGCTTTCCGTTATTGGAGGAGCGGTTAAGCAACCGAGCCTGAGTCTGCAGTTCCAAAAGCTATCAGAGGCAAACTTAAAGGTTAGGACTGCCTACAAGGAGCTGTTAGACCAAAAGCGTATCGCCATGCTCAATTCTGTCGAGGAGCGCTATGGGGATATCGAAGCGTATGCCCAAAATAGGGGCGTCGCTCTGGCGCGCATCGGGGAGACCCACAGTGCTCGAAAAGATGAGGTGCATAATGCGACAACGCTGACCGCCCTGGATGCGGTGCCGGCCAAGCTCGATCGTGCTCAGACGGCACTGTACAGAATGATCGATGAAGCCTATGAAGAGACGAATCGTCCCAAACCGGCAAATACGAGTGTGACGGTAACGACCGATCATTCGGGGGTCACTGCGCCAGGCCTGCCGAATAAGCCCCAATCTGTGCCGGTACCTAGGCGACGCGTCAAATCGGTGAGCCGCAGCATGGTCTTTAGGCCGCTGGAGCTGAGCTCGCAACAGCAGATCGATGACTATTTGGAGGCCGCGCGCAAAGAGCTGCTGCGAAGCCTTGAGGGTAATGACGCCATCCGTTTGGGCTAAGGGAGAAACATGGATACGAAAGAGCTCGAAAAGTTTTGCCCTTGGGCACGCATCCGCTTAATTGATGAGGTACGTCAACGTTGCTATGCCTACGGGCTCGACGATGCGGGGCGTGTAGAATTCGATCGCGATGCATCCATCGTTAAGGGCACGGTGCTCTCTGCGCTCGAGCGTTCGCAACGTTCGGAGCTATATCGCCGCATAGAGCATGACGGCTATGCGCACTTTTGCGAGGAAATGGCCTACACCTGGTTCAATCGCTTCGCTGCAATACGCTATATGGAAGTACGAGGCTATCTGCCCTGTGGCGTGCGCATGCTAAGTTCATATTGTGAAACCTCAGAGTACGATAGTTTTTCGCCAGACTGCTTGCGTATGCCGACGGAGCTTGATCTGCCGGGCTTAGAGCGCGATCGCGTGTTTGACCTTGCCGCTGCAGCAGATGATGAGGCACTGTTTCGCCTTATTTTGGTAGCCCAGATGAACGAGCTCGCCGAGTGCTTGCCCGCCATCTTTGGCCGCGTGGGCACGGCGGATGCGTTGCTGCTTCCGACAAGGCTTTTGGACCGCGGTGAAGAAGGCGTGCTGTACGCTCTAGTCGAACGGGTTAAGCGCAGCACGTGGGAAAACGTCGAGTCCCTGGGCTGGATGTATCAGTTCTACAATTCCGAGGTCAAAGACGCATTCTTTAAATCTAAGGCCAAGGAGACGCCGGACACCATCGGTCCTGCCACGCAACTGTTTACGCCCAACTGGATCGTGCGCTACATGGTGCAGAACTCCTTGGGGCGTTTGTGGATGTTGAACAACCCGAGAAGTCCTCTGCGTGATGAAATGGATTACTACATCGAGCCCGATGCGGAGCACGAGGACTTCATTAAAATCGAGGGTCCCGAGGATATTTCGCTGTGCGACCCGGCTTGTGGATCGGGCCATATTCTCGTTTACGCCTTTGAACTTTTGGCAAAGATGTATTTAGAGCGCGAATACCGTATGCGCGACATTCCCGGACTCATTCTATCCAAGAACCTCCATGGTATGGAAATTGACCCTCGCGCTGCCCAGATTGCAGGGCTTGCGTTGGCCATGTGTGCCCGAGAGATGGATAGGCGTTTCTTTGGCCGTGGGGTTCAGGCGGATGTTGCCGTGCTCGAGCCGGTTATGCTTGAGGAGGATGATATTCCGCACGGCGTCGCGCTTGCCAAGAAGAAGGATCTCATCGATGCCCTATCGCATCTGGACGAGGTCGGCTCGCTGCTCGCTCCAAGTGAGGGCGACCTTGCCGCACTGCGTGAGGCGATCGAACTCATCGGCACCGATGGTCTGTTTGACGGTAGTTCTAAAAATAAACTGGAATGTGCTCTTAAGACCTGCGAGATCCTCGCTCGCCGCCACGACTGTGTGGTGGCCAACCCGCCCTACATGGGCAGCTCCAGCTTCGGCCCCTTCATGTCCAAGTGGGTCAAGAAGAACTATCCCGACGTCAAGAGCGACCTGTTCTCCAGTTTTGTCGTTCGCATGTTCAATCTCGCCAAGGACCACGGCGAGTGCGGCGTCATGTCGCCTTTCGTTTGGATGTTTATCGGAAGCTACGAGAAGCTTCGTAACGAGATTATCGACAACAGAACGCTAACTTCTCTCATCCAACTTGAGTACTCGGGCTTCGCTGGCGCGACTGTGCCCATTTGCACCTACACGTTCCATAACTCATTCATCAAGGGCTGCAAGGGCGGCTATGTGCGCCTTTCTGACTTTGTTGGCGCGGCCGTCCAGGCCCCCAAGGCCCTCGAGGCGATCGGCAACCCTGACTGCGGCTGGTTCTACCGCCGCGACGCCGAGACCTTCAAGCAGATCCCCGGCATCCCCATAGCCTACTGGGCTAGCGACGCGCTTCTGGATGCGTTTGAAAACGCAAAGCAACTCAGTGAGTACGGAAAACCGCGTCAAGGGCTTGCTACTGGTGAAAACGCTCGTTTCGTTCGCGAGTGGTGGGAAGTCGATGGTTGTAAGAGCGCCTACTCCTGTGGGTCTATTCAAGAGTCGATTGAAAGCGCTTGTAAATGGTTCCCCTACAACAAGGGTGGCGATTTCCGTAAATGGTACGGAAATAATAGCGCAGTTGTTAACTGGGAGAATGACGGATGGGAGATTCGTAATTACAAAGACCAGAATGGTAAATTGCTTTCCAGGCCACAGAATACAAACTGCTTCTTTAGTCCATCGATTACCTGGTCGAAGATTTCGAGTGGGTCTATTGCATTTCGCTTTAAGCCTGCTGGCCATGTGTTTGATGTGGCGGGTACAAGCGTTTTTAGCGATCAGAAATCACTCAAGTATCTTCAGGGAGCTTGTAACAGTTCTGTGATTATGCGCGTCGCGAGCATGCTTTCGGCGACGCTCAATTTCGAGGTAGGCCAAATCGCAACCTACCCGATTATTCAGAACGAAGAGCAGAAGCCGTTGGTCAACAATATGGTTGACTCGTGCCGCGAATTATCAAAAGCCGACTGGGACTCGTTTGAAACCTCTTGGGATTTCAAGCGCCATCCGCTGGTGTAGGTGTTTGCTGTGTCTACTGCCCTTATTTCTAAATATAAAAAATCAATTAGGGATTCAGCAATCTGGTCGTCTGAAGAAGTATCTATTATTTGGGATTTTTACGTTACCAAATCGGTCGCTACTTCTGCATCCCAGCAAAGAGCTGCTAAGGATTTCGGATTAAAAGAAATGCCGTTTGATACTCTTCTCGACTATTCCGGCGTTTTGGCGGAGAAGCGGGAAATGTTGATGGCTGACAGAATTGATGGCGTCCTAAAAGAATATGGATTTGTTTATATGGGCAAGGATCCCAATACTAAAGAGGTCGTCGAAATTCCTATTGAAATCGATAGCCCACGCCTGGTGTGCATGCAGCCGTATTCAATAACCGATAGAAATAAACCCGTTGCAAAGGGCGGAGGCAAGGGTGTGACCTTGCTGACCCATATGAGGAATTCGCTTGCCCATGGGTGTACATATTTTTTTGACAATGGAAATATGCTGCTAGAAGACAGGGCTGCCGGTTCGAGCGGAAAAACGACAGCAATGATATTGCTACCGCAATCCTCTTTTCTCGATTGGATAAAAATCATCGATATCGATGGCAAGTATTATTTCCCAAATATCGCTAGAGGTGACTACCGAACCTTGGTAGTGCGATCAAAGCCCAAAAAACATGAGTAGATTGCATCCGAGATTCATTGAGCCGTTTTTGCATCGCTTTTGGATTTCCACAAGTTTCAAATCGGATTTCTTCATCCGATATTAATTTCTGCGGCGAATAGCATCTTGTGAAATGGCTTATCAACGATTTTGATGGTTTGGGGAAATTCATGTCAATCTTACTTTCCGATAAATACGAGGCTCGCGAGGCCGAGGTCAATGCTCGCTTTGAGCAGCTTCGCGCCAACGAGGAGGAACTCAACCGGATCTTTGCCAAGATCTACAACATGGAGGGAGAGGTGCCTATCGAGGTCGAGGACAAGTACGTCTCGGTGGCGCGCATCTTCGATACGGCAGAAGAGATTCCGGAGAGCTACAAGGGCAACAAGTACGTGCGCACCAAGCGCGACGAGATCACCTCGCTCATAAGCTATGCCGTGGGCTGCATGTTTGGCCGCTATTCGCTCGAAGTCGATGGTCTGGTGCTGGCGGATCAAGGCGCCACCGTGGCCGATTATCTGGCCAAGATGCCCGATCCCGCGCACGTGACGTTTATGCCCGATGGCGACAACGTGCTGCCCATTACCGACGACGAGTACTTTGACGACGACATCGTGCGTTACTTTATCGACTTTGTGCGCACCGTGTATGGCGAGGAGACGCTCGAGCAGAACCTGTCCTTTATTGCCGAGGCACTCGGCGGCAAGGGCACCTCGCGCGAGGTCATCCGTACCTACTTTTTGAAGGACTTCTTTAAGGACCACTGCCAGACCTACAAGAAACGTCCTATCTACTGGCTGTTCGATTCGGGCAAGAAGGGCGGCTTTAGGGCGTTGGTCTACATGCATCGCTATCGCCCTGATTTGTTGGCGCTGATTCGTACGGGTTATATCCACCCTCAGCAAGAACGTTACCGCAATCGGCTGACGTGGATTGCCGACCAGATAGAGGTAAGCGACAGTCGTGATCGTGCTCGTCTTGCTAAGGAGCAAAAGCGCATAAGCGACCAAGCTGCCGAGCTCGTGAGCTACGAGGAGAAGGTCCATCACCTTGCAGACCAAATGATTGAGATTGATTTGGATGACGGCGTTAAGGTCAATTACGCCAAGTTCCAGGACGTTCTCGCCAAAATCAAATAGTCGTCTGCGCGCTAGAAGTCGAAAGAGCCGCTATGGGAGCATTGGTAAACAACAATCAGATCATTCGAATCGATAGCAATCTTCTGCTCGATCCAACCATGTGCGATGCGTACATGGACGGTTCCTACTTATGCTTGACCCCCAATGAGTTCAACATCTTGTTTTGTATGGCTCAAAAACCGGGTCATGCGTTTTCACGCCAAGAGCTGTTTGTTGCGGCATTTGGCCACGATGATTCTAAGTCGCATCGAGTGCTCGATAGCCATATCAAGAACATTCGCAAGAAACTGAAAGAAGACGCTCGCAACGCTCGTTGGCTTAAGGGTGTGCATGGCTATGGTTATCGTCTCGATTTTGCTTCAGGATTTGAGCCTGAGGTGTGCGTTGGTGAGGGTGGACGAGTATTTCGCTCTGCTCACGGAGATCGCGTTCTTGCCGTTGATCCTGAGAACCGTATTGTTCAACTCGACGGCGAGGAGCTTGCACTTACGCCAATTGAATATGGCGTCTTGAATGCACTTGCGAATAAGCCAGGTGTCGAGATTTCAAACGAGGAGTTGTCTCAGATTTCGATAGGCGTTGGCTTTGCTGAGTCGAACAGAGCCCTTGCCTCTCATGTTAAAAACCTCCGTAAGAAACTGGGAGATAAGGTAAAGAATCCCCTTTGGATTAAAACGGTGCATGGTTTTGGCTATCGGTTCTTGGGTGTCGATGAAACCCCCGAGCCGCATGAAGAGCAAATACTAGATGACTCCATAGTCGAGCTCTCCGAACAGCTGCAAATGGCATTTGATACAACGTCCGGTTCCATTCTTTTATGGCATGACGTTGGCGGTGCATACGCGGATGTTGTTGAGCGGCTATTTTTGCCCGACGATGTTGTGTTGATTCGCGAGGATGTGGCCGGCAAATTCGATACGATTCGAGCTGTTAACGAACTCGGCTTCGATGAACGAGCGCTGTTCTATCGGTCATCACCGTGCGTTGTCGATGCAAATGACTGGTTTGCAGACGTTGAAGCAAGTGCCGAGAGCTTTGTCCCCGAGACGCAAAGTGATCCGGTCGAAGCCCGAGAAAACGTTATTGAAGATGATGAATGCGGGCCGGCCGCGGCAGCTCCGCGCGTTGCTGTGGCTGAAGACGTACATCCTCGGCCGTTCCACGGCGAGCGTGTTGATACCGGATCTGAAGGCGTCATGGCCAGTGAGCCAACTCTTCCCAAGCTTGATGAGGATTGGTACCTGCTTTCCCAGTTTGCGGAGCTGGCGGGATGCTCGCCCGACGAAACGCTCAAGCTGGAATTGTTTGCCTATCAAACGGGGTTCACGCTTTACGCTGACTGCGCCTGCAGAGGTAGGGGTGTAAGCCAGACAGATTTCTACCTGTCTTTGATGCGCGGAGCCATCGTCGAGCACGATAGCCTGCCTCAATCCATGTTGAACTGCATGTCCTTTAAAAACATGGTCTATCGAGCCATTAGGTCGGGCGACTTGCTTGACTACGATGAGTCGAGCTGGATTACGCGCGATGGCCTTGATGAGCTTGATATTAGGGATGCCGATTTGCGCAGCTTTGCTTTGGATGCCATCGAGCGTGGCGCTGATGACGACACGCCGTACTTTACCGTGCCGTGGCTCAGGCGCTGCGCATCCGAATTGCCCCTACTTGAGTACGGTCTATCCGATGCATTTTACGAAAGCGTCCTCTTATCGCAGGAGGACTTGTTGGGTCACGGAAACCTTGTAGGCATTAAGCTCTTTGCGCCGCGCGGCCACCCCATGAAGGGTCGTGATTTTATCCAAGCGGTGGTGGGTCGTGAGATATCGATTGATATAGGCGATCTTGTCGACTTGCTTTCGGAAGAGTATGGCGTAGTGGTTCCGCGCGCGCAGCTCATCCAGATAATTCGTAAGTCGGACTTGTTTTATTCAAGCGCCAGCGAGCGCGTATTTGTTAGCCATGACCAGTTTGTACTAGAAGTGGAGTAAGACAATGGAAATGGAAAAGTTCATTAACACGGGTATTGCCGAGGGCTGGGTTCGCAAAACCGGCAATAGCGAGCGCAAGTTTATTAACGGCCAGAACCAGGATTGTCCAATTTACGAGGTGCGCGTCGATAAGCTGCATTTCAATGTGCAGAATGGACGAATTGCTACCTTCATTTCGCGCTATCAGGCAGAGCATCCCGAGGGCCTGCCTCAGGATCAAACGGAGCTCGATAACCTCATTGCGGGTATGGTCGAGGCGGATAACCCCAAGCATCTTAAGACGACTATGTTGGATATTAAAAACAAGGGCCAACAACAATCTGCGATCATTTTGACCAACGGCGTTGTCATTGACGGTAACCGTCGTTTTACCTGCTTGCGTAAGTTGTCTGCTGCCGAGAACACCCTTCGCATGCTGCGCTGCTGTGTGTTCCCCGATACCTATGACGAAAATGCTATTAAGGGCCTTGAGCTCGAGATTCAGCTGGGCGAGGACACCAAACAGGAATATGATGCCATCTCTCGTCTGGTCGATATCGATAGGTGGGTCAATGAAGGGCGTATGACGGCAGAGGAGTATGCCAAACACGCCAATATGAAGACGAGCGAAATGAAGAACAGTCTCGCTCAAATCGATATGTTGAAAGATTTTCTTGAGTTCTGCGAGGCTCCCGGCGCATTTCATATTGCCCAGGACCTTAAGCTGCAAGGCCCTATCGAGTCGCTTACGACCAGGCTTGGCAAGGTCAAGAACAAGGACGATCGAGAAGAGATTAAAAATGCCGTGTTTGCAAATTTGTTGTGTCAGACGCTCGGTGACCGCACGCGTGAGGTGCGCGAGTTTATCGATAATTTGATTGATGACGACAAGCTGCGCGAAGAGCAGCTGGATTATACCGTTGAGGTTTTGGAAAGGCTTGAGGAAAAGCCTGACGGCGTGGTTGTCACTACGGAATATCTTCGCGATACGTTTGGCTCTGACACACGTTTGAAAGAGGGGATGAAGGCGTCTAGAACCGTTGCCCGCACGAAGGCCGGCAATCGTAACATCAAAAACGGACAAGTGCGCGCCGTCCGCAACGCGCTCTCGAATGTTGGCGAAGTTGACGTGGAAATACTGCACAAACTGGAGCCCGAGCAACTTGCTGATATGCAGGATGGGCTGCAGTCTCTTCTTGAGAAGGCCCAGGAAGTTCTCGATGCCGTCCAAAAAAATCTAGAAGGCTAAGCAATGCGTTTATATCAGCGAGGCGGACAAATCTATCTTGATCCCGAGCCTCTCGATGCCGACTCTCTGCGTCGCAATGCTCGCTTTAAGATGAGCTGTAGGGCATACGTCAGGTGTGTCGTTAAGGGTCATATTTTGCTCGAAGAGATCGGCAACTATACAGAGTTCGAAAAGATTGTTGGCAAGCTATCGAAGGTTGCCAGCCGTCTTGGTGTGGCGCTATCGGTCGATGACGATCTTCAGGACGGCTTTACGCAGATTCGCGAACTTGCCGAGCAACGTTCGCGTTTGGGAAACGAGATCAAGCGCGGCGACCACAAACACGATGCCCATCTCGCAGAGTTCTCGGAGGTCGTCGATGCCGCCATGGCGCGCCCACTTAAGGATCGCCAGATGCGCGACGCGTTTTTCTTGGCAACGATGGGACGTGCAGGCAACTTCTCGGTGCCGGGGTCGGGTAAAACGGCGACCGTTCTTGGGGCGTTTGCCTTTTTGGCGCAGCGCGGCATGGTCGATCGCATTATGGTTGTGTGCCCAAAAAACGCATTTGATTCCTGGGCGACGGAGTGGAGGCTCTGTTTTGGCGATAAGTGGCCACTCAACTTGTTTACAACGCAAGACGATGCTTACCGAAAGCTTGGTAAGTCTGACCGTCGGAGGTATATTCGCGCTCGTGTGGGCGGTTGCAATTTGCTGCTTGTGAATTACGAGGCGGCTATTGGCGTTGCCGAGGAACTCAGTAAGGTCGCTGGAGAGCGTACGCTTCTGGTGTTCGACGAAATCCATCGCGTTAAGCGCGTTGGCGGAAAGCAAGCTAACGCGGCTCTCGTGGTTTCCAAGAGCGCTCCCTATACGTTTGCCCTGACGGGCACGCCAATTCCTAACGGATATATCGATATTTACAATATGTTGCACATTCTGTATCCGCGGGAGTATGACAACTTTTTTGGTTTTGAGAAAAGCGAGCTCAAAAATGCCGAGGACTCGGACATTGAGCTCGTGAACAACAAGTTGCAGCCATTTTATTGCCGTACGACCAAGGATGACCTAGGCGTCCCGAGGGCTGAGCCCGACGAGCTTATCAAGGTATCGTCTGGCGAGCGTACGAATCTACTGCTCGGCGTTATTAAAAACCGTTACCGTCGCAACAAACTGACCTTGATGCTGCGTGTGCTGCAGATGGAAAACGATCCGATTGACCTGCTCGAAACGCTTAATCCCGAAGACTATCGTTGGATTATCGAAGAAGACGAGGAGACCGGCGAGGTCGATGCCGTCGACTACTCCGATAAGATTGTGGGCATGATTCGATCTGCCGGCGCATCGAGCAAACGTGCTCGTTGCTGCTCTCTGATTGGCGACTTGGTGGCACAGGGACGCTCGGTTATCGTTTGGTGCATTTTCATCAAGAGCATGTCCGATCTTCAGCGCGGTCTGGCTGATATGGGGATTGAGGCGCGTACGATTAACGGTCAGGATGACCTTGTCTGTCGTTCGGCAGACCTGGATGACTTTAGGGCTGGCAAGTTTCCCGTACTCATTACCAATCCTCATACGCTTGCCGAGTCCGTCTCGCTGCATTCGATTTGTCACGATGCCGTGTACTACGAGTACAGCTTTAACCTGGTCCATTTGCTGCAGTCCCGCGATCGAATCCACCGTTTGGGCCTGCCGCAAGATCAGCAGACAAGGTACTACTACCTTTCGGAAGATTATGACCTTGGAAGGCCCGATCCATGGTCGCTTGACGAGGAAATATATACTCGCCTGCGCGAAAAAGAGAACACCATGCTCAGGTGTATTGATTCCGAAATACTCGAGACGCAGCCCACCTCTCAAGAGGATTTGGATGCTATTTTCGCCGGTTTGTTTGATGACTAGTTTTGAGAGTTTGCCATGAAGCTTGCAGATATTACATCCGAACTGCTGCATTTGTTTGCAGGTCAGGACGCCGATTGCGGGGGCGCCATTGTTGTGTGGCATGATCCGTCCGGTGAATTTGAGGATGTGCTTGCAGATTTGGAGCTGCCGGGCGTCAGCGTTCTCGTTGATCGCGAGGGTGGTCGGTTTGCTATCAAGCGTAAGCTCAATGGTGACTTGAGCGGACGTAAGGTGCTCATATATCGTCGCTGCGCAGGGGAGCCGTCTGGCGATTGGCTGGCGGATGTTGAAGCGCGTTGTGTCCCGTTTGCTGCTGACTATGTTTCTGTGCAGCTACGCGAGATCGGCGCGGTTGATTCGTATGAGATGCGCGCGGCGCTTGAGTCCCATAAAGCCTTTTTTGCCAAGCGCCGCAACGTTATAAAGCTCAATAAGTTGCTACATTCATCGAGGGAAGTCGCTGTTGAGACCGTCGATGAGCTTGAGCTTGGCATTTTGGCTGCCTGCTTGGGTGCCAGCGAGCTCGATCCCGCGGCAATCGTATCGGGCTATTTGGCACTCCTGCACGAGGGCAATGCTGATCAGGTGGTTGTCCTACTTGCTGAATATGAGATGAATGGCTATTTCTGCGAGCTCATTCGTCATTGGTGTGGTTTTGAGGGGAACGCGCTCGAGCTATCTCGTGTTCCCGAGTTGTTGGTCCACGTGTTGCTCACCGCCTGCTCGCGGTCAATGACGGGTGGATGTCTGGACGCGCTGTCGGGACGTTTCTCTTCCCAGGCTGTTCATGCCGCGTTCTGCCGCGCATGCGTTGATTATTGGGTTCGTGGCGGTAATCGTCTATTGCTGTTGAGTATGACAACGGCGGTTGAGCGTGAGCTTGAGCTTGGAAAGATACTTGCTGACGTTGGTCTTGACTGTATTGCAGGAGCCGACGTCTTTCCCTGCATCGATGCCACCATTCTGCGCATGCTGTTTGAGCGGGTGCGTCTGTCTGTGGATGCTGCTGATGAGGTTTTGTCGGTCGTCGCCTCTCGTCGCGGATCGCTCTGGTATGAGGAACTTGCCTGCTATTATCGCGGCGTTTCGGCTGCAGCTCATATGCAGCGTTTTTATCGCGACCATGTAGAAGGTTTTGCGGGCATGGGGGCTTTGGTCCTTTGGGGTTCTTATGCCAGCGATTTCTATCGCATGGACGCTTGGTACCGTGAGCTGGTGACGGAGTTCGCCGGTGCCTTTAGAGCGGGGGAGTACGAACTCGATGAAGACTTCCGGGCCTGCTTTGAGTCGATGGAAGCTTTGTATAAAGGCTGGTTTCTTAAGGAGCTCTCTCGCCGTTGGGCAAGCGCATCGGGCGACGCATTGGGCTTGCAGGGATATGTGAAAGGTATTCCGCGTCAGGTTGATTTTGATCTGAGCTACGTTGAGCCCGCGAATCGCCGCGGAAAGCGTATTTGGGTCATCGTATCTGATGCTTTGCGCTATGAGGTTGCTGCAGAGCTCGCCGAGCGGCTTGAGCGCGAGACAAAGGGTCGGTGCGAGCTTGGCGCCGTGCAAGGCGTGTTTCCTTCGATAACCAGATGCGGTATGGCCGCCTTGTTGCCTCATGGAACGATGCGTTACGAGGCATGCGGAGAGGCAGGATCGGGCTTTGGCGTGCTTGTTGATGGGGGGCGCGTCGATACTATCGAATCTCGCCAAAAGGTGATTGGCGAGCATTATGAGGGTGCTGTTGCGGTTCGCTATGACCGTTTTGTCGGCGAGATGGACCGTGCCGAACGCAAGAAAGCCGTAGGAGACGCGAATGTCGTCTACATCTATCACGATCTCATTGATGCCATTGGAGACAAGGCCGCAACCGAGCGCAGGGCGTTTCATGCCTGCGATGAAACAATTGACGAGTTATCGGTGCTGGTCAAGCTCATCGTGCGTGAGTTTATGTCGTCTCGAATCGTCATTACGGCAGATCATGGGTTTCTGTACACCGCAGAGCCGCTTGCCGAATATGATCATACGAGTGTTGCGGACGTGGCGGGCGACGTTATTGAGGCTGGACGCCGCTGGGTTGTTGCCTCGAGCGATTCTGAGTCCGATACGCTGCTTAAGGTTGCTCTACCCGCTTCTGCTGGTAGCCTTGTGGGCTTTTCGCCACGTGAATGCGTGCGTTTGCGACGTCCCGGCGGAGGCGAGAACTTTGTCCATGGCGGTATCTCATTGCAGGAGATGTGCGTGCCGGTTTTGACCTTTAGCAATAAGCGCGCCGGAACGCGTGGCTTCGTCGCATCGAGCCCCGTTGGCTTGTCCCTCGTTACGCAACTTGAATCCATCTCGAATGCGTCCTTCTTCCTGGAGTTCCTGCAAGATGAGGCGGTGGCCGGCAAGATCCTTCCTGCGAACTATGAAGTGTTTGTTGCCGATCGCAGCGGAAACCCCGTTACCGACATTGCAAGAATCGTAGCCGATTTGACTGAAGTCGATGCGAGGGCGCGCCGCTTTAAGGTAATGCTGACGGTGCGTCCAACTGTTGAACTTGATGAACGCGCGGAGTATGCACTTTGCCTGAAAAACGCGGATAGCGGCGAAGAGCGTATTCTTCAGACGCTGCACTTCCATGTTTATCTGGGTCGTGAATGGTAAGCGGGGGCTGAATGGGGAGGTTGCACCATGAAGATCGAAGTCGACGTAGATCAGCTGCGCGAGAGCCTGCTCGACTGCGCTGGGAGCGCGGCGGGCGTGGTCTTTCCGGCCGCCATGCTCGACGTGATGGATATCGAGGACGAGTCACCTCAAGAGCTCCTAGCCCGAGCCGAACGCGAAGGCCTCGACCTCCGCGACTTTGCCGTCGACGATGACGCGGACGATGACTACGGTGCGGACGAAGGCTGGTAGCCGCGATTGAACTTCAACCCCATCCCCTAAATAAGTTGCGGTGAAATAGGGACCGTTTGGGCCGGTAGAAGGCCTATTCAATCCCTATTTCACCGCAACTTATGGGTGTGGATGGCTACGACGCCAGCGTGGCGATGACGGCTTCGTCGCCGGCGTATATAAGGGTGTTGCCGTCGGGGATGATCGTTTGGCCTTCGCGTTTGAGCATCACCACGATAAATGGGTGCTTGCCCTGCGGCACGTCACGCAGGCGCTGACCGGCCAGCCGACCGTGGGGCGTTACGGTGACCTCGCGCAGTGTAACCTCGGCACGCTCTTCAAACGTCGGCGCGGCCATCACCAGCAGGTCGCCTTCCTCAATCACGGTATTGCCATTGGGCAGCACCGGGTGCGCCCCGTCGCGCAGCACCAGGACCACGAGCATGTCCGTCGCGCTGCCAATATCCGCGAGCGAGCGCCCGGCAAACGGATGCCCCGCGCCTACCTTGAGCTTGACGAACGACATGCCGTTCTCATCGCGGTAATCGTTAAAGGTGCGGCGCACATCGCCTGCCGCATCGATCATATTGAGCTTTTTCGCCACCGCCGGCAGCAGCGAACCCTGTACCACAATGCTCGACACGGCAATCACAAAGACCAGGTCAAATAGGTCGTGCCCACCGGGAACGCCGGCAACCACGGCAAAGAGACTAAAGACGACCGAAGCTGCTCCGCGCAGGCCCGCCCAGCTTACGAGTGCGACCTGGCGGGGTTCGTCTTAAAGGACGCTAGGAGCACGCTGACGGCGATGGGGCGGCTCACGAAGAGCATAAACGCCATGAGCGCCAGGCCCGGCAGCAGCATTTGCGGCAGGCGGGCGGGCGTCACGAGCAGGCCGAGCAAGAAGAAGATCGTCATCTCGGCCATCTCGGTGAGGGTATCAAAGAAGTGCGCCATCTCGACCTTGCCGGTGATGTCGCTGGCCCCCAGCACAATGCCGGCAAGGTACACGGCCAAAAAGCCGTTGCCACCCAGGTAGCTCGGCAGTGCGTAGGCCACGATGGCCACGGCAAACAAAAAGATGATCTGCGCGCCCTCGGCTGTTGCATGCGCGCGCTCAATCAGGCGGCTGGATGCCCAGCCGATGGCAAGGCCCAGCCCCACGCCTAGGATAATCTGCTTGGCCAGCAGCATGGGGATGTCGATATTGCCGCCGGCCGCGAGGGTCGCGAGCACCGCGGTGAGCATGTAGGCGACGGGGTCGTTGGAGCCCGATTCGACCTCGAGCAGCGAGTCGGTGCCGCCCTTTAGCGACAGGTTGTGCTCGCGCAGAACGCTAAAGACGCTGGCCGCGTCGGTGGACGCCACAACCGAGCCCAGCAACAGGCCGCCGATCCAGTCGAAGCCCAGAACCAGGTGCGCAAACACGCCGGTGATGCCGGCGGTGATGACCACGCCGAGTGTGCTCAGCAGCACTGCAGGCGCGGCGACGGGTTTGGCGCGGTCGATGTTGGTGTTAAAACCGCCGTAGAACATGATGAACAGCAGCGCTGTGCTGCAGACGGTCTCGGTAAGCGCGTAGTCGCTAAAGTCGATGTGCGCCGGCCCGTTGACGCCCAGCAGCATACCCAGCGCGATAAAGATGAGCAGGGTGGGGAAGGGGAGCTTTTTGCCGACGGGTTTGATGGTCAGGCACAAAATGATGACGAGGAGATAAAGAGAAGGATCTGGTTCATGGACGGTGTCCGCTCCTGGGTGGTTGGCGTGGCACGGTCAATTGTCTGCGGTATTTGCACCCAAAGATGGTGGGTTTATGGGACTGGATTGCGGGCGTGCGCGATATCGTCATAGACGGCTGCCGTCTTTGCCTCTGCTCGGAAACCCTTTCCAGCTTTATTGCAACGGAGTACAATGGATAACGTTTAAGTTCAACTTGAAGTTTTAGTCGTGGCATCGGGCTTCGGCCGCAATGCAGGGAAAGGCGTTCCATGGCGATCTATGTGACATCCGATGCTCACGGGCACGTGCGTGCGCTTGACGAGGCCCTGTCCAAGATTTCGCTGGCGTCCGACGATACGCTGTATGTGCTGGGCGACATGATCGATCGCGGGCCCGATCCGGTCGGCGTTATTAAGCTTGTGCGCTCGCTGCCCAACGCTCGCGTGCTCAAGGGCAATCACGAGCAGATCATGCTCGACGCCATCATTGGCCAGGATCCGCTCGATGCCGAGACCTGGGATATCAACGGCGGTTGGACTACCCGTCAGCAGCTCAACGACATGGAATTTGAGGCGTACGAGGAGCTGATCCGCTGGGCTGCCGCCCTGCCGCTCTATGCAGTGGCCCAGACTGCCGAGCGCCCGTATTTGCTGGTGCATGCCGGCATCCAGACCGAGGCTGCTCGCGCGTTTTTGCTTGAGCACGGTGTCGATTGTGGCAACGGCAGGGGAGCGGTCGATGCCGATGCCGAGTTGCTGCAGCAGATGCTTGCGGTGCAGTCGTCCGATGACCTGCTGTGGATTCGCCATGGCTATTGGGATGCGCCGACGGGGCTGCTTTCTGTCGAGGGCAAGGGCCCGGTCGTGGTGAGCGGCCACACGCCCACGGTGTCGCTCGGGCGTTATTGCGAGGTCGGCGGCCTGGCGGGGCTCGATGAGGAGTCGGGCCGCGGGCAGATCGTGCGCCTGGGCGGCGAGGATACCGCCGGCGTGCCCGATCGCATCGACATCGACTGCGCCGCCGCCACTGGGTCGGAGTTTGGCCGCGTAGGTATCCTGCGGCTCGATGATGGGGCTGAGTTCTACGCGAATATCAATCCTGGAGAATGATGGCGCAAGGGGTAGCTAATTTGGAAATGATTTTTCTGGGACGGGGATTAAATAATCATTTGGCTGCCCGCTGGCTAAGTGAGTAGGCTTTTTTGGAAATGCCGAGCACCCAACATATTTGCCTCAATAAAACCGCAGATCACAGACTTGTATTATGTCGGTGTGGTCGGGGATTCGGTAAAAGTCTACTCACTTAGTTTTGCGTGATGCATATTGTCCGCAACCGGACCCCAGCCGGGGTGATTCCATCGCAAATTCCGGTTCCGGGGGCAGCTAATTAGGCTCCGTACGGGTTCCGGTCTCGCTCGATGCGCTGACGGATGTGGGCGTACTCGATTATCAACAACACCAGCAGTAGGGCCATGACCGCCAGGTAGCTCACCACAGCGCCCATCAGACCCAGCAGCTCAATCAGGATCACCGGCAGCACCACGCTCACGGCGAAGCAGATCAGGTAGATCTTGGTGACGTCGCCGGCGTGGCGCAGCACCGTGATGATGGCGTAGATAAAGTCGATTGCCGCGGTGACGCCGCCGGCGACGACCATCAGCAGTGCCAGCGTGCGGTAGCGCTCAAAGTTAAGGCCGTACATAAAGCTCATGATGGGGATGCCGGGGCCTGCCATAAATGCGGCGCACGCTCCGGTGATGACTACGATCAGCGTCATAACGGCAACAATAATCAGGTCAAAGCGGCGACGCTTGCGCGGATTCGCCCAAATGCTCGATAGACGCAGGAGCTGCGGTTTATAGATAAATCCAATGCTCAACAAAATGGCCTGCGCCGGAAAAAACAGCGCATTAAAGTACAGCTGATACTTGTAGGCCAGCGTGCCTTCCATCACAAACTTGGGCATGCTTTCGATAAGGTTGAACAGGAACAGCGCGCCAAAAAGCGGGGCGCACTGGACAAACAGGTGACCGACCTCGCGCAGACTCATGCGGCGTGATTTTTCGGTCTCGAGCAGGGCGAGCGGCGCGGTGACCAGTACGAGCGAGGCAATCGCGGCGATGCCCATGGCCATGGCGGCGATGGGCATGCTGCGCGTGAGGAACAGTGCCACGCTAAAGACCGCGATGACGCCGGCGGAACGCAGCGTTTGACTCATGCCAGCCAAGTAGAGCTTGTCGGCCTGCTGCAGGCGGCCTTCGTACGCGTCCGCCACGCCGTCGATTACCTTATAGAGGTAGACGCCCAGGCCGATCGTCGCCATATGCGCGTCATAGCCGCGGACGCTGCTATAGAGCAGGCCGCAGCCCAAGGCTAGGGCCCCGCAGATCCAACGATTGAGCTGGTAGGAGGCGAAGGACGTCTTTTCGTCGATGTCCGAGACCTGGAAGTTGCGCACGCCGTAGTTGCACGCGATCATGATGAGCGTGCCGGTGACAAAGGCGATGGAGAACTTGCCTGCTTCTTCGGCGCCCACGAGCTGCGTAGACACGATGGTGAGCAGGGGAAACGTCATGCCCCACACGGCGGTGCCGATGGTGTTCCAAAGGTAGTCGCGATGGGTGGCGTGATCTTCGTACTCGGCTTCTTGTGCGGAGAAGCCGCCGCCGTAGACGGCTCCGAGCAGGCGGTTCCACCAGGCATTGACCATGCGGTGGATGGGGCCGGGCTGGCGATCGCGCTCGCGGCGACGGCGTGTGGCCTGGCCGTTGTCGGGACCGCCGGCGTTCCGCTGGCTTAGCTCTTGGATGCGTGCGAGCTCCTCGGCGGTGTGAGACGCGGGGAATAGACCGTTCTCGATGCGTCCGCCCTGCCCGTGCGCCCCGCCCGATACGGTGGGGTCGGTGACGCCGTTACGGCGGGCGATGGCGCGGCGAATGCTGTCGAGGGGCGTGATGCTCAAGGCGAGTCCTTTCTATTACTGCGCTCTAGTATAGACGCGACGGCGTCCGCTCGTGTTTTGAACCGGTTGTTCAATAATTTCGGCGGGCGGCTGTAATTTGTCGGCAAACGTGCGGTATCCTGATGAAGTTTTGTGACACCCCTATGCCGCCCGCGCGGTAGCAAGGAGCTATGAACCATGGACGTCGCCGCATTCCTGCTGGCTCTTGTGCCGATCATTTGGCTTGTCGTGATGCTGCTGTGCTTTAAATGGCCAGCTTGGAAAGCCGCTATCGGATCGTTTGTCCTTTCGTGCGTGCTTGCCCTTGCGTGGTGGCATTTGCCGGCGGCGCAGATAGCCACGGCCTCGCTCGAGGGCTTTTTGATGGCCCTGTGGCCCATCGTGCTCGTGATTATCGCCGCCGTCTTTACGTATAACCTGTGCGTGCGCACGGGTGCCATGGACGTGATCGGCAGCATGATCACCTCCATCAGCAGCGACCGTCGTCTGCTGGCGCTGCTCGTGGCGTGGTGCTTCGGCGGCTTTATGGAGGGCATGGCCGGCTTTGGTACCGCCGTTGCCATTCCCGCCGGCATGCTCGCGGGCCTTGGTTTTGAGGCCGTGCCTGCCGTGCTGATCTGTCTACTGGCTAACGGCGTGCCCACGCCCTACGGCTCCATCGGCATCCCCACGGTGTCCGTTGCCGACCTGGTGGGCCTGGACCCGCTGCATTTGGCGACCGTTCAGCTGGTGCAGCTCGCACCGTTCTTTGTGGTGATGCCGCTGCTCATTGTATTGGTCGCGGGCCGTGTCGCCGATGATCAAGGCAACGTTGCGAGCGTAAGCGAGCGTCTGCACGGCGTTGCCGGCGTGGCGCTGCTTTCCGGTGTGTCCTTTGTCGGCGCGGCCCTGGTCGTTGCCATGTTCGTGGGTCCCGAGCTTGCCGTGGTCGTGGGCTCCATCGTATCGCTTGCGCTGACCGCCGCGCTTGCCATGCATGCCGAGAAGTCGGGGCATCTGGATGCACGCTTTCACATGAATATCGAGGCCGGCGAACAGCTCACCGCTAAGTCGGCGCTTTCTGCCTGGTCGTGCTTCATCCTGATTTTTGTGCTGCTGTTGGGTACCTCCAACCTGGTGCCCGTCGTGCATGCCGCGCTCGCGCCGTTTGCGAGTCACGTGCAGGTGTATTGCGGCGAGAACCCCGGCACGCTTACGTTTTCGTGGATCAACACGCCGGGTGTTTGGATCTTCCTGGCTGCGTTTGTCGGCGGTGCCATTCAGGGCGCTTCGCCGCGCTTGATGGGCGAGGTACTGGCCGCGACCGTCAAGCAGATGATGCCGACGGTCATTACCATGCTTTCAGTGCTGGGTTGCGCCAAGGTGATGGGCTATGCGGGCATGATCTCTTCGATCAGCGCGTTTTGCATTGCGGTCGCCGGCGGCCTGTACCCGATTCTGGCTCCGTGGATCGGCGCCGTCGGTGCGTTCGTGACCGGTTCGGGCACGTCCTCAGGCATGCTGTTTGGCCCCATCCAGAGCCAGGCCGCTATGGCGCTGGGTGTGAGCGACTACTGGATGGTCGCGCTGAATGCGCTTGGCGTTGCTGCCGGTAAGATGATTTCGCCGCAGACGCTCGCGATCGGTCTTGCCGCCGTGCATGTACGCGGTAAGGACGCCGAACTCCTGGGCGCGGTGCTGCCCTACGCTGCCGGCATGCTGGTCCTGATGAGCGCCATAGCCATGCTCGGCCAAAACCTGCCGCTGTAGTTGGCACTTGGGGACGTTCCTTTTGTGCCGGCACTTTGGGAACGTCCCTAAGTGCCGGCATCTGGGGACACTCCTTGTTTGTTGCCTGTTCAAGAATGTCCCGAATGGCTAGTCGTTTAAGAACGTTCCCAATGACTAGGCCGCTTGCGTGCGATTTTTGACCGTTGGGCGGGTGCTTCGCGGTTGCCGCAAAAACGTTTTTGCATATCGGGTACAACGGGCTTTATGTGAGTAAAGTGCGCGCCGCGTCCACGTGCCGCGTTTTTAAAGGAGGCCCCATGTCTGGTGTTACCCCTGCAGAAGTTCTGTCCAACTTTGGCATTACGCTGGTCGAAGATCCCGCCGAGAATCAGCCCCGTCTGCTGGTCGATTTGCCCGCGGCGGAGCTCGTCGAGCACGCCATCCGCCGCGAAGAGGGCCGTATGGCGTCCAATGGCGCACTCGTGATCGAGACGGGGGAGCGCACCGGTCGTTCGCCCAACGATCGCTTTATCGTCGACACGCCCGACGTGCACGACAAGATCGCCTGGGGCGCCGTCAACCGACCGCTTTCGATTGAGAGCTACGAGACCATCAAGGCCGGTATCGTCGACTACCTCAACGAGCGCGACGTGTTCGTCACGCGCGGCATGGCGGGCGCCGACCGCAACCACACGCGTCGCCTGCTCGTCGCCTGCGAGCGTGCCAGCCAGGCGCTCTTCATTAAGCAAATGCTCGCCCGTCCGCTCGCTCGCGAAATTGCGCGCACCGGTGAGCCGGACTTTTGCGTGCTCGCGGCACCCGGGTACCAGTGCGACCCTGCCATCAAGGGCCTCAACTCCAGCGCTGCCGTGCTCATCAACTTCCAGGAGCGCGTGATTTTGGTCGCGGGTACCGGCTACTCCGGTGAGATCAAAAAGTCCATCTTCAGCGTTATGAACTATCTGCTGCCCGTCGAGGACGATGTGCTGCCCATGCACTGCTCGGCCAGCATGGATCCCGTCACGCATGAGACCGCCGTGTTCTTTGGCCTCTCGGGCACCGGCAAGACCACGCTTTCGGCCAACCCCACGCGCCTACTGATCGGCGATGACGAGCACGGCTGGTCCGACATGGGCATCTTTAACGTCGAGGGCGGCTGCTACGCCAAGTGCGAGGGCCTGGACGCGTTCCACGAGCCCGAGATTTTCAACGCTGTGCGCTTTGGCGCCATCTGCGAAAACGTGGTGCTTGATGAGAATCGCAAGCCCAACTACAACGATGTCTCGATCACGCACAATACGCGCGTGGCCTATCCCGTTGAGCATATCCCCAACGCGTGGACCAAGGGCATGGGCACCATCCCGAGCGTCGTGCTGTTTTTGACCTGCGATGCCTTTGGCGTGCTGCCGCCCATCTCGCGCCTGACGGCCGATGCCGCCATGTATCACTTTGTGACAGGCTTTACGGCCAAGATCCCCGGCACCGAGGTCGGCGTCACCGAGCCCACGCCCACGTTCTCCTCGCTGTTTGGCGAGCCGTTTATGCCGCTCGACCCTATGGTCTACGCCAAGATGCTCGGCGAGCGCATTGCCGACGGCCGCACGCGCGTGTACCTGGTCAATACCGGCTGGATCGGTGGCGGCTACGGCGTTGGCCATCGTATCGAGCTCGCCTACACGCGCGCCCTGGTGGCCCGCGCCCTCGACGGTACTATCGAGGACAGCGAGTTCGTGCACGACGATATCTTTAACGTCGACATTCCCACCACGTGCCACGGTGTGCCCGACGGCATCCTGGTGCCGCGCCAGTACTGGCAGAGCACCGCGCGCTACGACGAGGCCGCGCACAACCTGGCGGTGATGTTCGAGGAGAACTTCGAGAAGAAGTACTCACACCTGCCCGAGTCCGTCAAGGCCGCCGGCCCGCACGCCCAGGTGCCCGCTGAGGCCCGTCATCGCGGCCGCGGCCTGCTGGGACTTCGTCTCTAGCATCGCCGCGAGTTCAAAACCACCACAAAGGGGACAGGCACCTTTGTGGTGGTTTTGCTCGGGCGGAAGACTCGGGTTACAATACGCCTGACATATCGCCCCCTTCTCCGGATGGGGGCAGCGTAAGCGCTCTTGTGGCGGCACCGTAGGACTTTGAAGGTGGCCGTCGTAAGGGCGCTTTTTGTTTAGGCACCCGGGCTCGGGCGCATGCTATGAAGGGAGAGTACATGAAGAGTTTCGTTGCCGAGGATTCGTTTTGGGAACTGTTTCCGCAGGCGGCTATCGGCGTTGTGGTCGTAAAGGGCATGAAGCCCGCGGCGCAGATTTCCCAGGAGGACGTGGATGCGATTGCCGCGCTGCTTGACCGCGCCAATATCGATGCGGAGCGTCACCTGACGAGCGATACCATCAGCGAGAATGCGCCGGTCAAGGCATGGCGCGAGGCGTATCGTCTGTTCAAGACTAAGAAGGGCGCGCGTTGTTCGATTGAGAACCTGCTTAAGCGCGTGCTCAAAGGCAAACCGGTCGGTCATATTACGCCGGCGGTGGATATCTACAACACGGTGTCGCTGACCTATGCGCTGCCTGTTGGCGGTGAGGATGTGCACGCGATTGAGGGCAATCTGCGCTTGGCGGTGACCGATGGCGGCGATGCGTTCCTGCCGCTTGGCGAGGAGACAGATGATCCGACGCTTTCCGGCGAGCTCGCCTATATTGACGATGCGGGCGCCGTGTGCCGCTGCTGGAACTGGCGCGACGGCGTTCGCACGGCGCTGTCCGACGATTCTGCCGATGCATTCCTGGCGATTGAGTGCGTGGAGCCCGAGCGGATGGGGGATTGCCAGGCTGCCGTTGATCGCCTCGCTGAGTTGCTTGAGCGCTATCTGGGAGCGACGGTTGTCGTCAAGACGCTTGTGACTCGCGACAATCCTTGCGTGGAACTGTAGCGACGCCTGCGGATCAAACTCGACGGTCACAACCACCACAAAGGTGCCTGTCCCCTTTGTGGTGGTTTTTATGTTGATGGGTTAACAAATGGGGCGCGTGGGGCTGCCGGTCGCTGAGTACGGCTAAGATGTTTACTCGTTAGCATTATGCAAGCGAAAGGCGGTTGTCTCCCATGCAGCAGAGCGACGAGACACGTTTCGAGGACTTTGTCGGACTGATCAGCGGTCTCTACAAGGAGATCCAGCGCATTAAGGCATCTGAGGGCGCAAGGCTGGGCCTCAAGGGCTCCGATGTTATGTGCCTGTACTATCTGGAGCGCAGCAAGGACGGCTTGACTGGGGCCGACCTCGCCCGCATGGCAGGCGTGACCCGTGCCGCTGTCTCGCGCACGCTGGCGCATCTGGAGGAGGGCGGCTACGTCGAGGTCGAAGATTCGGGCGATGCTGCCGTTAAATACCGTGCCCCGGTTCGCCTGACCACGTTGGGCGGCGAGAGCATGAACGAGGCCGATCGCATTATTCGCGAAGTGCTCGACACCACCGGCAAGACCATGGGCGTGGAGCAGCGCGAGCAGATGTACGCGTCGTTGCGCACGATTCTCAACACCCTGCGCGAGCTGTAGAGCCGCTGGGGCATTTGCTTCCGATAAACAACTGCAGAGTCCCGTTTGAGCGCGTTCGCCGTGCCGGGGCATTGCTGTCAAAATTCTCTGCGCGAGGCCCGCGCAAGAAAGGATCAACTATGTCTGTCCGCATTATTACCGATTCCGCAAGCGATATGTCGCCGGCCGAGCATCCGGCGCTGGCCGTTTTGCCGCTGTCCGTCACCTTTGGCACCGATGTGTACATGGATGGCGTCGACATCGACCACCAGCGTTTTTACGAGATGCTCGTGGAGCGCGATGAGCTGCCCATGACCGGCCAGGTCAACCCGTATGCCTTTTCGCAGGCGATTGCCGAAGCACGTGAGGCCGGCGACGAGGCTGTGATTATTACCGTGGGCGCTAAGCTTTCGGGCACCAATCAGAGCGCCCGTACCGCACTTGCCGAGGCTCCGGGCGGCGACGTGTTTATCGTGGACAGCAATAACGTGACCTTGGGCGAGCGCGTGCTGGTTGAGTATGCCCTGCGCCTGGTGGACGAGGGCCGCAGTGCGGCGCAGATTGTGGCGGCTGTCGAGGCCGTGTGCGACCGAGTTGTGGTTATCGGCCTGCTCGAGACACTGGAGTATCTGGTGCGCGGCGGTCGACTGTCTGTTGCTGCGGGCGCCGTGGGTACGCTGCTCAACGTAAAGCCCGTGGTGGCTGTGGAGGATGGCCTGATCGTGCAGCTGGGCAAGGCACGCGGTTCTAAGAACGGCCGTAACCTGCTCAACCAGAAAGTCGAAAAGGCGGGCGGCGTCGACTTTTCCATGCCGTTGGCGCTCGGCTATACGGGACTTTCGGATGCGGTGCTCAAGAAGTATATTGAGGACAGCGTGGCGCTGTGGGCTGGCCACATCGAGGGCGAGCTGCCCGTCCATACCATCGGCGCCACCATCGGCACCCACGTAGGTCCCGGCGCCGTAGCCATAGCCTTCTTCCAGCCTACCAACTAACCGACCTGCCATAAACCACCACAAAGGGGACAGGCACCTTTGTGGTGGTTTATGCTTTTCCGGATGGAAAGGAGTGAGCAATGGCGTCTGAGGGCTTTTTTGAACGGGTGTACGAGGTGGTCGAGCAGATCCCCGAAGGGATGGTCGCCACGTACGGTCAGGTGGCGCTGCTCGCCGGTCGTCCGCGGAGCGCGCGTTTTGTGGGCTATGCGCTGCACAGCAATCCGCGCCCCGGCGAGATTCCCTGTCACCGTGTGGTGTTTGCCGACGGGCACATTTGCGAGGGTTTTGCTTTTGGCGGTCCCGATGCTCAACGTGAGCTTTTGCTAGGGGAGGGTGTGGCGTTTAAGGACGACATGCACGTCGATCTGGGCGCCTGTCGCTGGCCTGCCGGACTCTAACGGTTCTGCCGTGGCTAAAACCACCACAAAGGTGCCTGTCCCCTTTGTGGTGGTTTTAGTTTACCTGAGCTAACTTATGGAGAAGGCGTGGCGGAGCATATTGACACTACAAAGTAAACCATGGTGAACTATATTGTATTCAGCAACGGAGCAGGCCATAGGCGATGAAAAAGCCTGCCCTGTTGAGTTTGATTCGCATTCCTCCCCTCTGTGCGATTCAACGGTGTACTTCGGGAACGGGCCCGCTGGCAACTGACTGCCAGCGGGCCCGTTCCTGTTAGGGGAGGATTTAGCCTCACCGTCTGTATGTGTCCAAATCCCGGCGGCAGCGCCGCAGAGCTTGTCTCTAGTACACCATACCCATGGCGTCCTGAACCTCGGCCAGGGTCTGCTCGGCAATCTCGTTGGCACGACGGTTGCCCTCGTGCAGCACGTCCTTCACATATTCCAGGTCGTTCTCATAGCGCTGGCGACGCTCGCGGATCGGCGCGAAGTACTCGTTGACCGCCTCGGTCACGTATTTCTTAAGCTGACCGGAGCCGCCCATGCCAATCTCTTCGGCAATCTCAACCTCGGAACGACCGGTGCAGATGGCGGCTGTCGAAAGCAGACCGGACACGCCGGGGCGGTTCTCGGGGTCAAACGTGATCATGCGCTCGGAGTCGGTCTGGCTCTTCTTAATGCGCTTGGCCGTCTCCTCGGCGGTCATCGAAATATTGATGGCGTTGCCGTAGCTCTTGCTCATCTTTCGACCGTCCAAGCCGGGCAGCAGCGGCGTGTCGGACAGCAGCGCGTCGACCTCGGGGAACACCTTGCCGTAGCGGTTGTTAAAGCGGCGGGCGATGGTGCGGGTGAGCTCGATGTGCGGCAGCTGGTCGCGGCCGACGGGCACGACGTTGCCCTTGCAGAACAGGATGTCGCAGGCCTGATGCACCGGGTAGGTGAGCAGAAGGCCGGTGAGCTCATGGCCGCTGGCCTCCATCTCGGCCTTGACGGTGGGGTTGCGCGCCAGCTCGGCCTCGGAGACCAGCGACAGGAACGGCAGCATGAGCTGGTTGGCGGCGGGCACGGCGGAGTGCGCGTAGATCATGGTCTTGTCGGGGTCGATGCCGCAGGCAAGGTAGTCCATGACCATGTTGTACACGTTGTCCTGGATGTGCTCGGTGGTGTCGCGGTCGGTGATGACCTGGTAGTCGGCGATGAGCACGTTGGTCTTGGCGCCCATGTTCTGCAGCTCAACACGGCCCCTGAGGGTACCGAAGTAGTGGCCCAGGTGCAGACGGCCGGTGGGGCGGTCGCCGGTGAGCATGGTGAACTTCTCGGGCGTCTTGGCCAGGCCCTCGCGAATGGCGTTGCTCTTTTGCAGCGCGACTTCGTAGCTGTTCTCGTTTGGCATGATTGCTCCTAACGTTCGTTCGCAGGTCTTGATGATAGCGTGTTTATTGAGGGGTGGGCGTGAGTGGGTGAGGGACTGTCGGGAGCCGGCTTTCATGTCCGTCACGCCGTCCGCGCGAACGGCTGCCAACGCCTAGCCCATCCTCGCCGGCAAACCCTAGCGCCTGTGGTGCCGCTCTTCCTTACGCTCTTCCGCCGCCTGCTCCTCCTGCTTAAAGGCGGGGTCGTCGGGGGTTACCAGCTCGTCCTCGTGCGTGCGCTTGTTGTAATGGTGGCGCAGCACGGGCTCAAACAGGTGCAGGTGCTTGGCGAAGGCTGCCGAGCCAATGGCGAGCACGGTAAAGATGAGCACGCGCATGGGGACCTCGACCTGATTAATGGCGGCGGCGCCGGCCGAAAGCATGATGCACCAGGCATAGATGAGCAGTACGGCCTGCTTTTGGTTGTAGCCCTCCTGAATCAGGCGATGGTGGATGTGGCCCTTGTCGGCCTGCCCGATGCTAATGTGGGCGCGCTTGCGGCGCACGATGGCGCTAAACGTGTCGATGATGGGCACGCCGGCAACGATGAGCGGGATGATAAGCGAGGTGAGCGCGGCGGTGCGGCTCACGTTGAGCAGCGAGATGGAGCCCAGCGCAAAGCCCAGAAGCAGCGACCCCGAGTCGCCCAAGAAGATGCTTGCGGGGTTGAAGTTGTAGCGCAAAAAGGCCAGGCAGGCGCCAAAGAGCGCAATGGAGAGCGCGGCGGCGTCGATGCGCCCCGAGATAACGGCCATCGAAAACATGGTAAACGACGCGATGCCGCAGATGCCCGTGGCCAAGCCGTCGAGGCCGTCGATGAGGTTAATGATGTTGGTGAATGCCACCAGATAGATCACGGTGATGGGGTAGGCGAGCCATCCGAGCATGATTTCGCCGGGGGCAAACGGGTTGACGATGACGACGATCCGCAAGCCGCCGATACAGGCGATGAGCGCGGCGAGTACCTGACCGGCCAGTTTTTGTTTGGGCTTGAGCTGATAGACGTCGTCGATAGCGCCGGTCGCGAAGATGACGGTAAAGGAGAGCGCCAGCATGGGATAGCTAATGTGAAGGCGTGGGTGTGGCACCAGGACGGGCGGCCAGCCTAGGTGCCAGGTGCCTAGGATTTGCACAATGCAGGCAACGACCAGGCCCAAAAACACCGCCGTTCCGCCCAAACGCGGGATGGGCTTGGTGTTGATGCGGCGCTTAGAAGGATAGTCGACGGCGTCGAGCTTAATTGCCAAGCGCTTGACCAGGGGCACCGTGAGGAAGGTCGTGATAAAGGCCGCCGCTGCCACGCATAGATACGGTATGTAGCTCGGGGATAAAGCCATGAATCTAAAAACCGCCAAGCGTCGAAGGAAAAGGTCAAAGGTTGCTGCGCAAAAAGGCGTAGCTGACCCATGATACTCGACCGAGGGGGTGCGGAGGTTTGCACCGTGCGATTATCACGCGCTTACCAGATATTGGGATGTTGGTGGGGATTCTGCTGGATGCCACTGAGCGTCCATGTGGGGCCTGCAGTGGCGGTATTCAGAAAAATCGGCAAAAGAAAACCACCCCCCACGTTACGAAAATGAACCCACCTAAAACAGGTGGGTGCCCTCATCGACTGTTCCAGCGTCCTTAACAACGAAGGATACCTGTACTAGGTACGACTGTGTGGGCTCCCTAAATAAACGCGACGGTTCACCCAGTTGCTCCGCGGGGGGCGGAATATCTACATCATAAAGCGGCACTTTGTCGATTCCAGTCTTGACATTACAAAAATCGTGTCGGACGATTACGGCGCTTTTAGGCTCGAGCCGTCTGTGCGGCCTAGCCCTTTACGTTTGAGCTGCTGAATCGTTGTTTTGGAGCATGTTTTTATGCCGACGTCGTTGACCGAACTTTTTTCGCCCGCCTGCCATTTGTGTCCGCGCCGTTGCGGTGCGGCGCGCGACGAGGGCGCGCGTGGCGTGTGCGGCGCCGACAACACGCTTAAGGTCGCCCGCGCGGCGCTCCATATGTGGGAGGAGCCGCCCATTTCGGGCGAGGCCGGCTCGGGTACGATTTTCTTTAGCGGCTGTTCGCTCAAATGTATCTACTGCCAAAACCACGAGATCTCGACGGGCAATTTCGGTCTTGAGATTTCGCCCGAGCGTTTGGTCGAGATTATGCTGGAGCTGCAGGACCAGAGCGCCAATAACATCAACCTGGTGACGGCGACGCACTATGCGCACCTGTTGCCTGCCGCGATTGCCGCGGCACGGACGCGCGGGTTGGTCATCCCAATTGTCTACAACACGAGTGGTTACGAGCGCGCGAGTGCCGTGGCGGCGCTGGGCGACCTGGTCGACGTGTGGCTTACGGACTTTAAATATGCCGATGCCGGGCTTGCGCAGTCGCTCTCCCACATTAAGGACTACCCGCGTGTGGCCGTGTCGGGCTTAGCGCAGATGGCACGCGAGATCGAGCGCCGCGGGGGAGAGCTAGTGGACGAGAATGGGCTCATGAAGCGCGGCATGATCGTGCGCCACCTGGTGCTGCCGGGGCATGCGGATGACTCGTGCCGCGTGCTAGACCTTGTGTGGCAGACGGTGGGCGACGTGCCGATCTCGGTCATGAACCAGTACACGCCCAATGCGCTCATGCGCGAACAAGGCGGCGACCTGGCGCGCGCCGTGACGCGCGAGGAGTATGAGCAGGTGCTCGACCATGCCGACGACCTGGGCTTTACGACGATGTTCTGGCAAGAGGGCGGCGCGGTAGACGAGAGCTTCACCCCAGCCTTCGATACCACCGGCGTCCTTACCAGCACAAAGTAACGCATTCGCCGATGATTTTTCTGGGACGGGGATTAAAAATCATTCGGTACACAATGTTTTTTAATCCCCGTCCCAGAAAAATCATCGAGAGGATCGCCTGCTCGAAAAGTTGTCAAAATAGCCGCGCCCCAAAAAGACTGATTATTGGGCGTTGACAGTTGGCGAGCCGTAGGTAAAATATCGACTTGTCCTGGGGACGTAGCTCAGTTGGGAGAGCGCTGCCGTCGCATGGCAGAGGCCGAGGGTTCGACTCCCTTCGTCTCCACCCTTGGATTTGATAAGCCGCTGACATTGTGTCGGCGGCTTTTTTTAAAAGAAAGGGCTGTACCATGGCCGAGCTTGAGTCCCAACCACTGTCTGCCGAGGAACGCGCCGAGTTGGAAGAGCTCCGCGCCGAGAAAGCTCGTCGCGAGGCCCAGGAAGAGGCACGCCGCGAGCGTGAGGAGTTGGCCGCCCTGCGTGCCGAGCGCGAGAAGGCCGAGGAGGCCGCTGCGAAGGTTGCATCCGAGCCCAAGCCCGCGCCCGCACCCAAGCCCGCTGCTGCGAAGCCTGCACCTGCCGCGCCCAAACCTCAGCCTAAAAAGGCCGCTCGTCCCAAGTCCGTCGATCCCAAGCCGAGCCGTGACGAGATGAGCTTTGCCCAGCGCATGGTTACCTCCAAGGAGCCTGCGGGTGAGAACGAGATCCCCGGTATGGCGCCGGCTCAAAAAATCATCATTGTCCTTGCCCTCATCGCGTTTGTCATCTTTATGGGCTACACGATCCTGACCAGCATGGGCCTGCTTTAGCCTGTTCGCGCTGGGCTCCATGCCCGCACGCCCGCCTCGCCAACCCTCAACCTCTGCACAACGCATCCGAAAGGTCGCCCCATGGCTTTGACCGACATCTCGCATCCCACCGACATTGCAATGCTCACTGATCTGTACGAACTCACTATGGCCCAGGGCCTGTGGGAGAGCGGCAAGGCCAATGAGCAGGGTTGCTTTACGGCGTTTTACCGCGACCATCCCTTCGGCAGCGCGTATGCCGTCATGTGCGGCACCGCCGAGCTGCCCGAGCTTGTCGAGAACCTGCGCTTTACGCCCGAGGACATCGACTATCTAGCTTCGCTCCAGGCTCCGGCCGGCGGCTCGATGTTTAAGCCCGCATTCCTCGACTACCTGCGCAACTTCCGCGCGCATGTGAACATTGACGCCGTGCCCGAGGGCGAGCTCGTCTTTCCGCGCGAGCCCATGGTGCGCGTCACCGGCCCCGCGCTGGAGTGCCAGCTGCTCGAAACGGCGTTGCTCAACATTGTCGGCTTCCAGACGCTTGTCGCTACCAAGACGGCGCGCGTGGTGCTGGCGGCGGACGGCCGTCCCGTTGCCGAGTTTGGCCTGCGCCGCGCCCAGGGTCCCGATGGCGGGCTGGCCGTCGCGCGCGCGAGCTACGTTGCCGGCTGCTCCTCTACATCCAATGTGCTCGCCGGCCGCCGCTACGGTATTCCCGTCTTTGGCACTCATGCGCACAGCTGGGTGATGAGCTTCGATTCCGAGCTCGAGGCATTCCGGGCTTTTGCTAAGTCGAGTCCCAAGAACTGCACGCTGCTCATCGACACCTACGACGTGCGCGAGGGCTGCGAGCATGCCATTACGGTTGCCAAGGAGATGGAGGCGGTGGGCGAGCGCCTGTCGGCTATTCGCATCGACTCCGGCGACCTCGCCAAGCTCTCCAAGTATGTGCGCGGCCGTTTTGATGCCGAGGGCCTGCCCTATGTGGGGATCTCGGTTTCTAACGATCTGGATGAGTACACGATTCAGTCGCTGCTCGACCAGGGCGCGCCCATCGATAGCTTTGGCGTGGGTACCAAGCTTGCGACCTGCTATGACCAGCCGGCGCTGGGCGGCGTGTACAAGCTTTCCGCCCGCCGTGCGAGCGAGGCAGATCCATGGACGCCGGTGGTCAAGCTCTCTGAGCAGCCATACAAGCGCACGATCCCGGGTGTGCAACGCGTGCGCCGTTATTACGACGGCTTTGGCGGCCCGGTCTGCGACATGATCTACGACGAGGACCATCTGGCGGGGGAGGGCGCCGCGCGCGGCAATACCCTCGTGGCTGTGAATGATGCCGCCCTGGTGACCGACGTGTCCGAACTTGAGTATCGCGAGCTGCTGGTGCCGATCGTGCGCGATGGCAGCGCGGTGGCTCCGCGTGAGAGCATCCAGGACGCGCGCGAGCGCTGTGCTTGGGCACTCGATCATCTGGACGCAGCTTTCAAGCGCTTCCTGTACCCGCAGACCTATGTGGTGGGCATGGAACAGGGCCTGGCCCGGGTGCGCGACGAGCTCGTGCGCAAGAACATGGCCGCGGCTTCTGCCTTTCCCTGGGCAAAATGATTCGAAGGGGACGGAGGAAAACGGACTATTTTCCCGCTTGCTGGTTCGTCCGTTCGCTGAACATTCGATTGGTTTAACGTATGACGACTTCTTATAAAACGATGGTGGTAAAGATCGGTTCGTCCACGGTGGTGGGGGCCGACGGAAAGGTCAACCGTGCCTTTATCGGTGGACTTGCCGATCAGGCCGCAGCGCTGCGCAAGCTCGGCTGGCGTCTGGTCGTGGTGAGCTCGGGCGCTATCGCCTGTGGCTATCCCGTGTTGGGCTTCGACCGCAAGCCGGTCGGCGACCTGCCGAGCCTGCAGGCCTGCGCCTCGGCTGGTCAGTGCATCATCTCGTCGGCCTACGACGAGGAGTTCCATGCGCGCGACCTGCTCACCTCGCTCGTGCTGCTCACGCGCCACGACACGGCGCGCCGTACGTCCTATCTGCACGCTCGCGACGCCCTGCTGCGCCTAGTGGAGCTGGGCGTGGTGCCGGTTGTCAACGAGAACGACACCGTCACCGTCGATGAAATCAAGTTTGGCGACAATGACACGCTGGCGGCGCTTGTGAGCTGCCTGGTTTCTGCCGATCTGTGCGTGACGCTCTCGGACATCGACGGCCTTTACACCGCCAATCCGCATGAGGATCCTGCGGCCGAGTTTGTCCCGGTCGTGCATAAGATCGATGCCAAGATTATTGCCTCGGCGGGCGATTCTTCCACATCGGTGGGAACGGGCGGCATGATTACCAAGATTCGCGCGAGCCGCATTCTGATGACGGCGGGCATTCAGAGCGTCATCTGCTCGGGCGAGGAGCCCGATGCGCTCGTGCGCCTCGCCCGCGGAGAGAGCGTGGGCACGCTGTTCGATCCGCCGGCGGAGCGTCTGGACATCGCACCCCGCAAGCTGTGGATCGCACTGGGCGACAAGGCACATGGCTCGGTGACGGTCGATGATGGTGCTGCGAAGGCGCTGGTCAGCCGGGGCTCTTCCCTGCTTGCGGTGGGTATTCGCGAGGTCGATGGCGCGTTTGCCGAGGGCGATGTGCTCGACGTGTGTGACCCGAGCGGCATGGTCGTCGCCCGCGGTATCGCCGAGGCCGATTCGGACGTGCTGGAGCTTGCGGCCGGCCGCCGCCAGGATCAGATTGTCAGCAACCGCCTGCTGGCGGATCTGGCCGAAAAGCCGGCGATACACAGGGATAACTTGATCGTATTTGCATAAAGAAAGACAGTGCTGTGGATCGTTTCCCGCAGAGCTGTCTTTTTTGTGCCGGCACTTGGGGACGTTCCTTTTGTGCCGGCACTTTGGGACGCTCCTTTGCTAGAAGATTCGACGCAGGTCTCCGCGGTTGAGGGCTTCGTCGAAGAGGTGCTTGAATACCACGCTGCCGTGCAGGCCGTCGTGCTCGAACTCGTTGGTCACCCAGGCGTGCGAGTTGCCCACGCGGCTGAGCGTGTCGAGCTGCATGCCCGAGTCCACGTACATGTCATCGAAGTATACCGCGGCCTGGAGCGGTACCTCGTTACAGGCCAGGCGCTGCGGGTCGTAGATCTTGTCCCAGCTGGTGTCCTCCATCAGCAGGTCCATCGCCGGCTTGAAGGGCTTAAGTTCGGGCATCTGCTCAAACATCCACGGGAACATGGCCTCGCCGGTAAACATGAGCGGGCGTGCGAGGGTGTCGAACTCGGCACGATGGGCTTTCTCTTCTGCTGCGGCCCAGCGAATGGGCATGGTGTCGCCGTCGGCGTAGATGAACTCCTGCAGTGTCCAGTACAGCGGGTTCGTGCGCGTATTGGTGCGCTCGAAAGCGCGCATCAAAAAGCTGTCGGATACCGAGGCGCCGCAGCTCAGCGTGCCGTCACCATCAACAAACGCGTGGTCGATAATCCAGTGCATGCGCTCAAAGCTCGGCTTCATGCCAAAGTCGCTGCCCATGAGCTGCAGACGCTCGACCGTCATCGGCGAACCGTCGGGCAGTGCGGGCTTTTGCACCTCGATCGCATCGGCCAGCGCCGCCACGCGCTCGACATCGGCGGGGTAGCGGTCGTAATACTGCTGGGTCTTGGCCGCCATGCGCGGGAAAGTGTGCGCGTAGACCTCGCTGGCGCTCGCCGGCACGTGCGGAATGCCGCCGCAGGTAAAGCTTGCCGTCACGCCCTCCGGGAAGAGGGACAGATAACTCAGCGTCAAAAATCCGCCGTAGCTCTGGCCGATCGTGACCCAGGGCTTGCCGCCAAAGCCCACCAGACGCAGGTACTCAAAATCGCGCACGATGGAGCTGGCGAGGTGACGCTTGAGAAAGTCTGCCTGCGAGCGGGCCGCATCGGCGCCGGTTGCCTCCGCGCGCTCGCCCAGGGCTGCGATCGTGCGTCCGTCAACACAGCTGCTGCGTCCGGTGCCGCGCTGGTCGGGCAGCACGACACGGAAATGCTTGACGGCCTCCTCGATCCAGCCGTCGCTGGTGGGCGACAGCGGACGCGGGCTCTCGCCGCCGGGGCCGCCCTGCAAAAAGAGGAGGAGCGGCAGATCTTCGTTGATGCAGTCGGGTGCGCAAACCACGCGGTAGAAAAGCTTGATGCTCTCGGGCGCGCCGGCGATGGGCGCCGGCATGGCGCCGCGGCGCATAGTGCTGCCGACGGCCAAAAGCATTGGCTCAAGGCCGCGCCAGTCGAGAGGGACATCGATGCTGTGGTCCTCGACATACAGGCCGGGGACGTGGTACGAAGTGATGAGCGCCATGTAATGCTTCCATTCGTTGCGGTGTTTCGGGTTGACCAATTCTACCGCCGTCGGCGAGGATGCGCATAAATCGGCTACCATGGTTGGCAAACATCTAAGAGAAAGGGCCGCCCATGTCGGTCGATATAGCCACGTATGTCCACGATCTTGCCGTCGAGGCCAAGGCCGCTTCAGCCGCGCTTGCCACGGCGAGCGATGCCCAGCGCCAGGAGGCCGTGCGCGCCATGGCCGCGGCGCTGCGCGACGGTGTCGATTGCATCATTGCCGCCAACGAGCTCGATATGTCTTCCGCGCGCGATGCGGGCACCTCGGCCGGACTGCTCGACCGCCTGCTGTTGACGCCCGAGCGCGTTGATGGCATGGCCGCCGGCCTGGAGAAGCTCGCTGAGCTGCCCGATCCCGTGGGCCGCGTGCTCGACCATCGCGTGCTTGCAAGTGGTGTGGACCTTACGCGTGTGACTGTGCCGCTGGGTCTGGTTGCCATGGTCTACGAGGCACGTCCCAACGTGACGGCCGACGCCGCGGGCATCTGCATCCGCACCGGCAACGCCTGCATCCTGCGCGGCGGTTCGCTGGCGTATCACTCGTGCGCCATGATTGCCGAGCTGCTGGCCGATGCGCTTGAGGCCCAGGGTTTCCCGCGCGAGGCAGTGTCGATGATCGAGTCTACCGACCGCGAGGCCACCGGCGAGCTCATGAAGCTCCGCGGCATCGTCGATGTGCTCATTCCGCGTGGCGGTGCGGGCTTGATTCAGCGTTGTGTGCGCGAGTCGCTCGTACCGGTGATCGAGACGGGCACGGGCAACTGTCACATCTACGTGCATGAATCCGCCGACTTTGATAAGGCGCTCAACATTATCGTCAACGCTAAGACGCAGCGCGTGGGCGTGTGCAATGCCGCCGAGTCGCTGCTGGTCGACCGCGCCGTGGCAGACACGTTTTTGCCCGCGGCTGTGGCTGTGCTGCACGACCACGGCGTGCTCATTCACGGCGACGAGGCCACGTGCGCCGCATGCGCCGACGCCGGTCTTGCCGAGGGCGACGACTACGTGGCCGCGACCGAGGAGGATTGGGGCCACGAGTATCTGGCGCTCGAGATGAGCGTGAAGGTCGTGGCGGACGAGGATGAGGCCATCGCGCACATCAACCGCTACGGCACCATGCATTCCGAGGCCATCATCGCCGAGGACGCGGACGCTTGCGAGCGCTTTTTGGATGAGATCGATGCCTCGGCCGTGTATGCCAATGCCAGTACGCGCTTCACCGACGGCGGCGAGTTTGGACTGGGCGCCGAGATCGGCATCTCGACCCAAAAGCTCCACGCCCGCGGCCCCTTTGCCGCCGAGGCCCTCACCACCTACAAATACAAGCTCCGCGGTACCGGCCAGGTCCGCCCCTAAACCTCCCGTAAGCAAAAACCACCACGAAGGGGACAGGCACCTTTGTGGTGGTTTTTGCTTCCTCGCGCATTCGTTCGTTGCTCAAATGTATCTAAGCATATTTTCGTTAAGCAATAGATGGCATTTCGGCAGGTGGGCGGCATAATCGGTGAATAGATTCTCGCCGCTTTGCGTGCGTCGCGGGGTTATTTTTGACATGAGAGCAAGGAGATGCCCATGTCAAGAAAACCTCGGCAGAAATCGCAGATTGGCCTATATCACATTACGATGAGGGGCAACGGCAAGCAGCTTCTATTTGAGGATGATGCAGACAGGAGGCGGCTGTTGTCGCTTGTCCGGTCGTCGTTATCGAGGTTCAACGTCAAACTTATTGCTTGGTGCCTGATGGGCAATCACGTGCATCTTGTCGCGAGCGATCCCGATGATAACGTAAGTGAGTCCATGCACCTTGTCATGTCTTGCTACGCAACATGGTATAACCGCCGGCATGGGCATGTCGGCCACGTTTTTCAGGATAGATTTTCGAGCACTCCCATTTCGAGCGAGGAACATCTTCTCGATGCTATTCGATACGTGCATTTCAATCCGCAAAAAGCCGGTATTTGTCCGTATGGCGAGTATCGATGGAGCAGCCATTTGGATTATGCTGAACGCGACCCAGCTATTGCGACGGTCGATTTGGCGTTTGTTCGCCTTGCGTTTCCGCGCGCTTGCGACTATCGGGCCTTTATGGACGCATCCGATGTCGTGGTTGTTCGTCCGTCAGCGGGTGGGCGCATCGATGAAGATGAAGCTTTAGATGTGGGGATATCGCTGGTTCGCTCGTTTGGGCTGAGTGAGCTTTCCGATGTTAAAGCCCTCGATAAGGCCAAACGAAATGAGATTTTGGCTGCGATGCGGAGCGCCGGCCTTTCGATCCGTCAGATTCAGCGCCTGACGGGTGTAGGGGAGTGGTCGATTCGCAAGGCAGGTTAGCTCGTTCTGATGCAAACAAAAACCACCACAAAGGTGCCTGTCCCCTTTGTGGTGGTTTTAGTGTTAGGCCTGGAAGGTGTCGCGATCGGGAGCGAAGGACTGCATGGCTGCGATGGTGCGGTCAAAGAGCTCGGGGAGCTCCCAGCCCAGCATCTCGGCGCCCTGCGAAATCACGTCGCGCGAGCAGCCGGCGGCGAAGCGCTTGTCCTTGAACTTCTTCTTGAGCGACTTGGTCGTAAAGTCCATGACGCTCTTGCTCGGTCGCATGATGACGGCAGCTCCGATCAGGCCGGTAAGTTCGTCGCAGGCAAACAGGATCTTCTCCATCTGCAGCTCGGGCTTGGGCAGCGAAGTGTTGAAATCGGACGTGTGCGACTGAATGGCACGGATGAGCTCAGGAGAGGCACCTTCGCCTTCGAGGATCTCGGCAGCGTAGATGGTGTGGTTCATGGGGTCGTCCTCATGCTCCTCCCAATCCAGGTCGTGGAGCAGGCCGACGATGCCCCAGAACTCCTCGTTCTCGGGGTCGAACTCGCGCGCAAAGTAGCGCATGGTGCCCTCGACGGTTTCGCCATGGGTGATGTGGAACGAATCCTTGTTGTGCTCGTTGAGCAGTTCGAATGCGCGGTCGCGGGTGATTCCGGCGGTAAGCGACTCTGCCATAACAGACTCCTTGTGCTCGTGGGTATCGATAAGATTGAATACTACTAGAACAAGAAAACCACCACAAAGGTGCCTGTCCCCTTTGTGGTGGTTTTGGCGTGGGCAGGTTAGTTGAGGGCGGCTTGGGCTAGGCGGGCTTCGGCGGCCTCTTCGGTGACGCCCAGGGCCACGGCGAACTCCTCTATAGAGCGGCGCTTGGCCTCCTTGAGCACACGCATGTAGTAGGAACTGGGCTTTTTATCAGCTTCCTCGGCCTGGCGAATGCGGTGCATCATGGTTTTTGCCACGCGGACCGTCTCGGGCGCGCCCAGCTTGAGCTGCTGCTTAAAGTGCGTCTCCTCAAGCGAGCTGTTGCGCTCGGTAAAAGTGTCGCACTCCAGCTCGTCGTAGTGGCTCAGCAGGTGCTCGGCATCCTGCTGAGAGATGGCGGCATGCAGACGGTCGGCTTGCGCCACGGGGTACATGAGGATCGTCTGCGCATGTCCCTGCTTGGTCTCGAGCAGCAACATGGGCTGCGGCGTGTCGTCCCTAAAACCGACGACGGTGCAGACTCCCTGGCCCGGATGAATGACGTGTTGACCGATTGAGAACATGCTACCTCCAGCTTATACGAATTTGCGTATGTCTAGAATACCACGCTGACGTGCGCAAACCATCGCTTTATGCAGGAAAAGCACACAATTCCGATAGGTAAGAGTATTCGATATTCCGAGCAGCTCATGCACGTGTTTATGCATTTTCGGCAGGTGCACAATCAGCAGGCAAACCGCCATCTTTGAGTGGCCCTGTGCGAGCCGTAGTCATTTTTGTGCATATGCAATATCGATTAACTTTACCCTGCGACAGTAGCTACCGCTTGTGATAGAGTGCTACAAACTCTGGCTTTTGCCCTACGAGTGACCAAGAGCTCGGGGGCTTTAACACAAGGAGGATCTATGCCCGAGAAGATTGAAGAGCTGGTACGCGCTGCGCTTGCTGCGGCCCAGGAGGCCGGCGACCTTTCCGCATTTGAACTTGACGATTGCGCTATCGAGCGACCGGCCGACACTTCTCATGGCGAGTGGACCTCCACCATGGCCCTGAAGTCCGCCAAGCTGGCTCACTGCGCCCCGCGCAAGATTGCCGAGGCCATCGTTGCCCATATGCCCGAGGACCCCGCGATTGAGAAGGTCGAGATCGCAGGCCCCGGCTTCATTAACTTCTACCTCTCCGTTGCCGTCAAGAACGCCATTTTTGGCGAGGCCCGCGAGAAGGGCATGGACTTCGCTAAGTCTAACGTCGGTGGTGGCCTGAAGACCCAGGTCGAGTTCGTCTCCGCCAACCCTGTCGGCCCCATGCACATCGGCCACGGCCGCTGGGCCGCGCTGGGCGACTCGCTCTGCCGTGTTATGGACCACGCCGGTTACGACATCCAGCGTGAGTTCTACATCAACGACCACGGCTCTCAGATGAACACCTTCGGCAACTCCATCAGCACGCGCTATATGCAGCTTGCCGACATCATCGCCAAGCAGGGCGTGGATATCGACGAGGCTCACAAGCTGCTGATCGCCGACCGCGACGCCTTTGTTGCCGACGAGAACGACGAGCATCCCGAGACCCATCCGTACCAGGACAACTTTGCCGAGACCCTGGGCAAGGACTCCTACGGCGGCGACTACATCATCGACGAGGCTGCCGAGTTCTGGCGCACCGACGGCGACAAGTGGGTCAACGCCGATCCGCAGGAGCGCATGGAGAGCTTCCGTGAGCGCGGCTATGTGAAGATGGTCGACAACATGCGCGACCTCTGCCACGCCGTCAACTGCGACTTCGATCGTTGGTACTCCGAGCGCTCGCTGTATGTGAAGGACACCGAGGGCGAGACCGCCGGCACCTCTGCCGTCGACCGCGCTTTTGAGAAGCTCGACAAGATGGGCTACCTCTACACCAAGGACGGCGCCCTGTGGTTCCGTTCCACCGATCTAGGCGACGACAAAGACCGCGTCCTGATCAAGTCCGACGGCGAGTACACCTACTTCGCCTCCGACGTCGCCTATCACTGGGATAAGTTCCAGCGCGTCGATCACGTCATCGACATCTGGGGCGCCGACCACCACGGTTACATCGAGCGCGTCCGCTGCGTCTGCGACGCTCTCGGTTACCCCGGTAAGTTCGAGGTTCTGCTGGGCCAACTCGTCAACCTGCTGCGCAACGGCAAGCCCGTCCGTATGTCCAAGCGTAAGGGTACCATGGTGACCCTGCAGGAGCTCGTCCATGAGGTCGGTTCCGATGCCGCTCGCTACACGCTCATCTCCAAGAGCTCCAATCAGATGGTCGACTTCGACATCGAGGCCGTTAAGAAGCGCGATAACTCCAACCCGGTCTATTACGTGCAGTATGCTCACGCCCGCGTGTGCTCCATCCTGCGCCGTGCCGCTGACGTTACGCCCGAGCAGGCTGACGAGATGGGCATGAAGGCCGTCGCCGCCAAGGCCATCGGTGAGAACGTCGATTACTCGCTGCTGACTGATCCGACCGAGCTCGCCCTTTCGCGTAAGCTCAACGAGCTCACCGACCTGATTGCCAGCTGCGCTCGTGATCGCGCCCCGTTCCGTCTGACGCATTTTGCCGAGGAGCTCGCCGGCGACTTCCACAGCTTCTACGCTGCTTGCCAGGTGCTGCCGAGCGAGGGCCGTCCCGTCGACCCCGAGCTTTCGCGTGCCCGTCTGGCCGCTTGCGACGCCGTTCGCGTGACGCTCGCCCTGGTGCTCACCCTCGTTGGCGTCTCCGCGCCCGAGCAGATGTAATCTGCGGTTCATTTGACCGTGTAGGTTCGGCTTTGCTGAGCCCTATAAGCCCGATCTCCATGCGGAGGTCGGGCTTTTTGCGTTTGGCGGGGCTTTTTGGCGTGTTGGAAAATGCTACAAAAAAGCAGCTATACCGCTTTACGGGGCTGAATCGCTGCCTGGCGACCATAGCGACAGCAGTGAAAATAAAACCGCAGGTAGACGGCTTGCCGAATATTAAAAATGCAGGGTATGGTTGGCTTGCGCCGTTCTTACACCGTAATCCGCCATAGTTTTGAAAACGACCCCTTGGGGACGGAGGAAAACGGATCATTTATGTCCCGGTGGAGAGCGGTACGAAACCGTCCGCCACGAATCGGGCTTATCTACTACGTTTAGTCGCATACCCCGAACCATGTCGAAAGGCGCGATATTTAAAACCGCAGGTAGCGGGATTGCGATTTTAGGAAGACCGAAGGAATGGTCAGGGGTCGCGGGCCAAACGTAGTAGATAGGCGCGATTCGTGGCGAGTCGATCCTGGGACTGACGATTCTGCTCCCGTGCCTCGTGGTCACTACGATCTTTGGGGGCTCGGCTGGCCTCTCCATATAAGTTGCAGTGGAATAGTTCCTGTTTGGGGCGGCTGCCGGGTTTTTCAGGAGCTCTTTCACCGCAACTTATGAGAGCTGGATTTCGCCGCCCGCGGCTTTGTAAAGAGTGTCCCTTTTGACTAGTCGTTTAAGAACGTCCCCAATGACTAAGTTGCAGGTGGCGGCGGTTGTGTTACACTAACGCTGCGTAGTTGACGCAATCATCTCGATACAGATCAATGATGTCCGTCGTTTTGAACGGAACTAGACTGTTTAGCCGCCCTGAAGGTTTATGCAGGGAGCATGTGATCACAGGGCTTGAAAAGAAAGTTGAGCAAACACTGTGTCTGATCAACAGCAAGAAAACGAAATAACGACGACGCAGGCCGCTCCCGCTGCACCGGTTGCGTCGGACCAGGTCACGGCGCCCGCGCAAGCCTCGGCTCCTGAGACGCCCAAGGCTGCTTCGACGCCTACGCCTACAGCGGCTGAGAAGGCCGTGTCTGCAACTAGTGAGGAGGCTGCTCCGGCAAAGCCCAAGCGCACGCGCCGCACGGCCAAGCCTGCCGCTGACGGCGAGGAGGTCACCAAGCCCAGGCGCCGTACCACGCGCACGACGCGCGTCAAGCGCACCGTTGCAACTGACTCCTCGGCGCCGATTTCCGATGAGGTCGCGCAAGCACGTGCGTTGGCGCAGATTAGCGAGGCTCAGGTGGTGCGTGCCCGCCGTCGTGCTGCCGAGCGCGAGGCCGCGGCTCTGACCGAGCTTGCAGCTCCGTCTGTGCCCGAGACGTCTGCCGCCACCGAGACCCCTGCCTCCGACCAGCCGACCGAGAAGCCGGCACCGCGCACACGCCGTCGCACGGCTGCTAAGGCAGAGCAGGTTGCCGAACAGGTAACCCCCGAGCTCACTGAGGCTTCGGTCCGTTCCGCGGCAGGGAAGGGCGCATCGCCTGCTGAGCCTGCTGTGCCTGTCGAGGCCGGCGAAGTTCCCGTTGTCGATCCGGCTTTGCGCCCGCACCGTCGCGGTCGCAAGCCCAAGGCCTTCGTCGAGGCCGAGAAGGCCGCAGCCGCAGCCGCCGCCGCTCGGGATGCTGCGGCGACCGCCGAGTCTGCAACCGCTGCCAACGCGCCCGTCCAGGATGCTACGACTTCCGAGGCCGCTCCCGCCGATGCCGAGCCCGCCGACGTCCGTCCCGGTCGCAGCCGTCGCACCGCTGCTAAGCGCACGTCCAAGGCTAAAGCCGCTAAGAAGGGCGCGTCCGAGGATTCCGCCGAGACGACCGCCGATGCATCGACTGATGTCGCCGAGCCTCAGGACGTCGAACAGCCTGCGTCCGAGAAACCCAAGCGCGGCCGTAAGAAGTCCGCTAGGGCCAAGGCCGCCGAGCAGCAGGCTGATGTCGAAGCGCAGGTCGATACCGGCGCCGAGGCCAATGACGCCGTCGCGGCCAATGTTGACACCGCCGCAACCGATGGCGCCGCGCCCGCCGAGGGCGAAGACGGCGCTCGCCCCAACCGTCGCCAGCACAAGCGCAACGACGAGCGCAACGAGCGCAAGGATGACCGCAACAACGACCGCCGCAACCGCCAGCGAGATCGCAAGCAGCGCAACAAGGAGCGTAATGCCGCTCCCACCGAGCCCACGCTTTCGCGCGAGGAACTCGCGGCCATGAAGGTCGCCGAGCTGCGCGAAAAGGCCAAGGAGTTCGAGATCGAGACGACCGGCAAGAAGAAGGCCGAGCTCGTCGAGGAAATCTACACCACCGCTGCGAAGGCCGAAGGCTTCCGCGACATCAAGGGCATTCTGCAGATTCGCCCGGACAGCTCCGGCATCATCCACGCCCATGGCTACATGAAGTCCAACGACGACGCCTTCGTGCCTGCCTACCTCATCCGCTCCGCGCGTCTGCGCACGGGCGATGTCATCGAGGGCTCGCTGCGTCCTTCGCGCGGCGGCGACAAGCGCGCCGGCCTCGCCAAGATCACGACCGTCAACGGTCTGGACCCCGAGCAGATTCGCAACCGTCCCAAGTTCGGCGACCTCACCCCGGTCTATCCCAACGAGCCGCTGCGCATGGAGCACGGCAAGGACTCCATTACCGGTCGCGCCATCGACATCGTGTCGCCGATCGGCAAGGGTCAGCGTGGCCTGATCGTGTCCCCGCCCAAGGCCGGCAAGACCACGATCCTCAAGAAGATCTGCCAGTCTATCTCGATTAACAACCCCGAGGTGCACCTCATCTGCCTGCTCGTCGACGAGCGCCCCGAAGAGGTCACCGATATGCAGCGTTCTATCAAGGGCGAGGTTGTGGCGTCGACCTTCGATATGCCCGCCGACAACCACACCCGCGTGGCCGAGCTCGTCATCGAGCGTGCCAAGCGCATTGTTGAGCTGGGCGGCGATGTTGTGGTGGTGCTCGACTCCATCACGCGTCTTGCCCGCGCCTACAACTTGGCGGCGCCCGCCTCAGGCCGCATCCTTTCGGGCGGCGTCGATTCGGCGGCACTGTATCCGCCCAAGCGCTTCCTGGGTGCAGCCCGTAATATCGAGAACGGTGGCTCGCTCACCATCCTGGCCTCTGCCCTCATCGACACCGGTTCCAAGATGGACGAGGTCATCTTTGAGGAGTTCAAGGGCACCGGCAACATGGAGCTTAAGCTCGACCGCGACCTGGCCGACCGCCGCATCTTCCCGGCTATCGACCCCGTTGCCTCCGGTACGCGTAACGAGGACCTGTTGGTCGACGAGCAGATGCGTCCGTTTGTCTTTGGCCTGCGTCGCATTCTTGCCGGCATGAACAACACCGAACGCGCAGCCGCGTCGTTCATCAAGGGTCTTAAGGGCACCAACACCAACCAGGAGTTCCTGGTGCGTTCGGCCAAAAAGCACAGTGACTACGAGCAGACGTTCTAGGTTGTCATCCACGCGCAGCGATAGTCATCAATGCGATAAAGGGTCGGGGCTTTGAGCCTCGGCCCTTTTCCATATCGCCGCTCCGCGCTTATTTTTAACCATAAGACAGGCAAGCAGCAGGTTTCCCGTTTCAATCCGACATTGTCGCTTGCAATCGACAGGGCGGTTTCGCATAATAGCTTTTAAGCTTCGCGACGGAAAACGCAGATGAAACGAACCATATACCGTTGCTTTGGGGCATAGCCCCGCTTCATCTTCTCTCGCGCAGCCAACTGAATGATGCGATTTGGGTGCTGGAAGATGGGGAGAGCTCATGGCTTCTTCTGATGCAACACAACGAGCAGTCCTTGCCGGACTTTCGTGCGGGATCGGCCTTGCCGCTCCCGTGGTTATGTATGCCGCGACGCTGCCGTTTTCGTCGGTGAACGAGACGGTCGTGGCGGGTGCGGTTCCCTTTGCCGTGGGCGCGGTGGCGGGCGTGGGTATCTATGCCGCCTCGCTGGGTATCTCCGAGTACCGTACGCAGCGTGAAGAGCGTCTGTTCCAGCCCGATGCCATGGGCGGTGCCGCCAATCTCAATCAGCATCAAAGCGAGTTCAAGACCGCCTCGATTCCAGCCCAGCAGCAGAATGCGACTCCTTATGCTGCCGCTTCTGCTTCTCAGACTCAGTCGGAGCAGTCTACCTCGGCATTCCTTTCCGGCCTGACCGGTGCGTTCCAGCGCCGTCATGCCGATGATGGTGTCCCTACCATCGCTCGAGCCGCAGATGCTATGGACGAGGCGGAGGCTTGGTCCATGATCGACAGTATACTCGACGACGATTCGCCGGTGAGCTGCGACCCTGCACGCTCGCGCGACGTCTATCAAGTCGCCATCGACGAGCTCACCAATGGCGGGCAGACTGGCTCCTTCAATCGCGATGACATCGCCGCCGCGGCACGTGCCGTGTCTGGCTCCCAGGCCGCCCCTGCGGGCAGCACGGCGGCTTTCGTGGCACTCGTTGCCAACGCCGCAGCAAATAACGCCTGCAGCGCCACCTCGGCGGACGTGAACGCTTCTGCCGATAATTCGTACGTTGATGAAGCCATGGCCGCGGATGAGGAGGCCGTTGCCGCCCGCCGTGCCGCCGAAAGCTCGCTTTGGGGCGCTCCTGCCCAGCAGCACGCGGCTGAGGCTGCGCCGTACAACGCAAACCTCGCCAGCATGCCTATCATCTCCGGTGCTGCGGGCATCGATCTCGATGACCTCGATGAGCCTGCAGCCATCACCGCATCGATTGATGCCCAAGATCGCATCGACACCGGCGACCTTCCGGACGCCTCGCTCGAGGTTGATGTCCCTATGGCCGACTACTCGGGCCACGAGAACATGTGGGCCGCCGCCACCGCGATTCTGGATGAGATCGACGAGCCTGCTCCTGTTGCGGCCCCCGCTCCCGTCGCTGCCCCTCAGCCTGCTGCCCCCGCCTATGTCGGCCGTCACAGCGCTGTGTTCCCCGAGGATACCGCCCGTATCTCGCGCGAGAGCATTGAGCGGGCCGAGGCTATTGCCGCCGGCATTATGGAAAATCGTCGTCACGAGCGCGTCAATCAGATCCTAGAAGAAGAGATCGAGCGCCTGCAGTCCTCTACTGCCAAGCGTACGGGCCGTGCCTATCTGAGCGTTATCGAGGGCGGTACCGCCAGCTTCGCGCCGCTCCGCGCGGAGGCATAACTTCTGCATGGTTAAGATCAATCGAAAATGGGCGGTCGTGACCTGCCTGATGGCACTCTTGATCTGGGGCAATTCGCTGGTTCCCGGCTCGGGGTCGGGCTCGCTGAGCCTGACGGTCATGGAAGCTATCCGCGGTTTCCTGCACGGCGTGGGACTTCCATATGCATGGGTGACCAACTTTGTTGTTCGCAAGTGCGCGCATTTTACCGAGTATATGGTGCTCGGCATCCTGGCAACGCATGCGTTTGATTTTGAGGGCCGGCGCACCTTTGACGTGCTGCTGCCCACGGCGGTGTTCCTGCTGCTGATTCCCTCGATCGACGAGACGATTCAACTCTTTGTGCCGGGACGCGCCGGCATGATCACCGATGTGATGATCGACTGCTGTGGAGCGGCAACGGGCGTTGTGCTCCGATATCTCTTACGGTCGCTGATGTGCGCCAAAAAGGCCGCCTAGGACGTATTGTTTGGTCCTAGGCGGCCTTTTTTATTTGAGGGTTTATATGAGGCGTGGTGGCGTCGTTCCGTAGGTCGGATTTGCCGGGCGTGCCACGTCCCGTGGGTGCGTCTGCTACTGAAGCGCCTGTGCGCCCAGGGCCAGGCAGCCCATAATGCCCTGCTTGCCCTCGAGGCTGTTGTTGACGATGTAGTTATCGATGTCGGCCATCTCGGGTGTGACGATGTAGCCGTTGAGCATCTCGGCGCACTTCTTGCGCGCGAGCGGCACGATGGGGGTGTGGTCGGCCACGCCGCCACCGATGACGATCTTCTGCGGCGCATAGCACAGCGTGTAGGTCATGAGTGCCTGCGCCAGATAGCCGGCGAGCAGGTCCATGGCCTCCGGGTCATCGGCTATCTCTCCGGCGCTCTTGCCATTCCAGCGCTTTTTAACACCGGGGCCGGCGATGAGGCCCTCGAGGCAGCTGTCGTGGAAGGGGCAGGCGCTGTGCTCGCCAATGGTGTCGCGCGGGTCGCGCGTGACCAGGATGTGACCGGCCTCGGGGTGCATCATGCCGTGCACAAGCTGGCCGCCCGAGAGCACACCGGCGCCCACGCCGGTGCCGATGGTCAGGTAGACCACATCGGTGAGGCCCTGAGCGCAACCAAAAGTGACCTCGCCCAGGCAGGCGACGTTGACGTCGGTATCGTAGCCGCAGGGGATATTGAGCTCGTTTTGGATGCTGCCCAGCAGGTCAAAGTAGCGCCATGCCGTCTTTGGGGTCTCTAGGATCTTGCCGTACTGCGGCGAAGCGGGGTTGACCGCGGTGGGGCCAAACGCGCCGATTCCCAACGCGGCGATGCCCTTGTTCGCAAACCACGCGTTGACGGCCTCGACGGTCTCCTGTGGAGTCGTGGTCGCGATCCGCTCGCGCTCTAGGACCGTACCGTCCACATAGCCCGTGGCGCAGACCATCTTGGTGCCACCGGCCTCGAGCGCTCCGATAAGCTGCTGCTCTGCCATAATGTTCCTCTTTCTGGGACGAGTTGCTCCTTCTCTAAGTATAGCGCTCTAAAAACTAAATAAGGTCGCTATAAAAAGAAACCTCGTGACCCAACGGGTTCGCGAGGTTTCTTTAGTGCCTTTAGTTACTGGGTCGTCCTTACCCGCGTGGCTCGATTTTATCACGCAGTGACTTGAGGTTTTCGAGTGCGGCGATAAGCGTTTCGTCGCGCTTGGCAAAGTGGAAGCGGATGAGGTGGTTGACGGGCTCGCGGAAGAAGCTCGAGCCGGGAACAGCGCCCACACCCACCTTAGACGCGAGGTCCTCGCAGAAGTCGAGGTCGCTGTCATAGCCAAACTCCGAGATATCCATCATCACGTAGTAGGCGCCCTGCGGCACGTTATGCTCAAGACCGATGCTGTCGAGTCCCTGGCAGAACAGGTCGCGCTTGGCGGTATAGAGGTCAAGGACCTCATCGTAATAGCTGTCGTCGAAGTTGAGGGCGGTGACGACGGCTTCCTGCAGGGGAGCGGCGGCACCCACGGTGAGGAAGTCGTGGACCTTCTTGATGCGCTCGGTGATCTGGGCTGGGGCAATGGTGTAGCCCAGACGCCAGCCGGTGATGGAGTACGTCTTAGACAGTGAGCTGCAGCTGATGGTGCGCTCAAACATGCCGGGCAGCGTGGCCATGTACACGTGCTCGTGGGGCGCGTAGACGATGTGCTCGTAGACTTCGTCGGTGATGCAGTAGGCGTCGTACTTTTTGCAGAGTTCGGCGATAAAGGTGAGCTCCTCGCGGGTAAAGACCTTGCCGCAGGGGTTGGACGGGTTGCACAGGACGATTGCTTTGGGATCGTTGTCGCGGAAGGCCGCCTCGAGGACCTCACGGTCGAAGTCAAAGGTGGGCGGGTTGAGCGGCACATAGATGGGCTCAGCCCCCGAGAGAATGGTGTCAGCGCCGTAGTTCTCGTAGAACGGCGAGAAGATTACGACCTTGTCGCCGGGGTTCGTGACCGTCATCATGGCGGCCATCATGGCCTCGGTGGAGCCGCAGGTGACTACGATATTCTCGTTGGGGTTCACCGGCATGCCCATAAAATGCTCCTGCTTGGCGGCAAGCGCCTCACGCATGGCCTGGGAGCCCCAGGTGATGGAGTACTGGTGGTAAAGCGGCTTGGGGTCGGTGGCGATGGTGCTGAGGCTATCGAGCAGCTGCGCCGGGGGATCGAAGTCAGGGAAGCCCTGCGACAGGTTGACGGCGCCGTACTTATTGGAGATGCGCGTCATGCGACGGATGACGGAATCGGTAAATAATGCCGTGCGGTTGGAGAGTTCTTTCATGCTTGTCCTTTCGAACTTCAGGGTGGGGCAAGTTTACTCCTATGAAACCGGTGGGATTTGCTTGAAATGGTCTCGAACTACTCTTTTCAAAATTCTTGAAAATTGGGGCTTGCATCGCGTGGCGTTCCTTGCAATAATAGTCGAGCGCGAAGCGCACAGGACACGGTGGGTGTAGCTCAGTTGGCTAGAGCGACGGGTTGTGGTCCCGTAGGTCGAGGGTTCGAGTCCCTTTACCCACCCCAGTTCTTGCTTCGTGTTGATATCGGGTCGTTAGCTCAGTTGGTAGAGCAGGGGACTCTTAATCCCAAGGTCCAGGGTTCGACCCCCTGACGGCCCACCACACGATATCTCCTCTAAAGTCCGCCACAACGGACTTTATCTTTGGGTCGTTAGCTCAGTTGGTAGAGCAGGGGACTCTTAATCCCAAGGTCCAGGGTTCGACCCCCTGACGGCCCACCCAAAGCAAGTTAAGACGGTCAACGAAAGTTGGCCGTCTTTTTTATTAACCTCGCATGGGGTCGAGCCCGTCGGGGCGCGAAGCTGAGGAAATGCATGAGCATTTACCAGCGCAGCGCGCAAGGCGCAAAGCGCCGCAGCGGCCGCCTGCGCAGCAGGCTGACCCCCTGACGGCCCACCAAAGTACGTTAAGACGCTCAACTTCGGTTGGCCGTCTTTTCCATTAACCTCGCACGGGGTCGAACCCGAAAGGACACAGCCCCTTTCACAGATCGAGTCTACCCTGGGGATCGGTAAAACCGGCGCGTCTGCACGGCGAAGTACGCCTGTGCGAGCGCGACTTCCGGCTTGTTTGGGTCCCCGTTTTGGGCGATTAAATAGCATGCGTAGCGCGTTAACTTATAGTCTTTGACTGCTTTTTGTCCTATTCCTGTAGGTACTTTTTTGCTGGTTTCAACAAAATAGGAAGCAACAGGCATTTCATTGACTTCACACGATACCATTGCCCTCTTTACTGCAGTCTCAAAATTGCGCCATTGGGCGTATCCGAGGGGCTCCATTAATTCGCGTGCGAGCCAATACTCAACGTCGTCTTCCACATTGGCGTAGCTATCAAGTTCGACACGCCACTTCTCGATATCTCTACTGTCCATATCTCCTCCTCGCTGGTCTATTGTCTATGCGGGCTTTGTCCGCTCTGTATTCAGAATAAGGATACGCTGCCGTGCGGACACGAATGGGCCCCGTGACACTTTGAGCTCACGGGGCCTATAGATATCGATTAACTGTGCTCTGTTTTAGATGGGTGTTCGACTTAGTCCGCTCGATAATGGGAACCGAGACTTTCGGTTCGGTTGCGCATGGCTTTGACAACTTCTTTTGCTAGCTGAATCTGCGATTCCGGGCGGGCAAGGGCTGCGACTTGGCTGTCATGAGCGTTTCGCATGCTCAGAGTCGTTGCTTCCGTCTCCAGGCTCTCAATCTCCTGCAGTGCTGTGGAGAGGCCCCTTTCGGTCCTGTTGATCATGCAGTAGGTGCTCATTGTGTGTTTGAGGCTGCGGGTCAGGTGCTCGGCGTCTGTTGTGGCAATGCCGTAGTGGGGGAGGTCGATATCCGCCTTCGGGGCCACCTCAGGTGCATTCCGCGCTGCAAGGGCCGCCGATGCGCCCGCGATGCGTCCGAACACGATGCCGTTGGCGCTTGACAGGCCACCAATGCGATCGGCGCCGTGCATGCCGCCTGTTGCCTCGCCACAGGCGTAGAGGCCCTCGACGCCCGTGTACGCGGTTTTGTCGATCCTGATGCCGCCGTTGGCGGCGTGGGCATACATCGCCACGCGCATCTCGTCGCTCGGCGCGATACCGTGCTCGTCTTGTAGCCAGGTGGCAAAGGTCTGCACAAACTCGGGGACGTCCTCGCGGGGGAAGTCGTAGTGGAGCGCCAAGCCCTCTGCACCTGCCTGATCTATGACGAGGTCGATGGCGCGGGAGGCTAAGCGCGAGGTGAAAGGGCCATATCCGGAGCGCTGCTCAAGCAGACCGTCCAGCTTGCCGTCGGCAATATCGACCGGCTGGTCTACATGTACGTAACGCCAGGTCTTTTCGTTAAAGACAAGGTTTCGCTTAGGCTCGATGAAGCCGGGCATCATCTGCATGAACTCTATATTAGTAAGGGACGCACCGTGCGCCAGCGCGATTCCCTGTGATGAGCTGAGCACGTCGGCGGAAGTGAGGCTGCGCTCGAACAGGCCGCCTGTGCCGCCCGCAGCGATGACAATGGCCTTGGCTGCAATAGGCACGAGATGCTCGCTTGCGCGGTCGTAGAGCACGGCGCCGGTAATCTTCCCGGTTGTGTCCTCAACAAGGTCGATAAGCTCATGGCGGGGGAGCAGGCGAATGCCGAGCGATTCGATCCGGGCCGTACACGCGTCCTCAAGGGGCTTGCGGGTGAGGCCGCGCCACATGCGCGTCTTGTGGTCAAAGCAGGGGATAAACTGCTTTTGCTGAGCGCTCTCAGCGCTTTGCGGACGCTGGAGCTCAACGCCTAGGTCTTGCTCGAGCCATTCAATTGCCTGGGGAATGCCGTGGACGAACGTCTGGACGAGCGTAGGGTCGGCAACGCCGCCACCAACGGTCTGGATGGTGCTGATGAGGTCCTGTTCGTCGTCTTCGTCGACGGGGCCAATAAGACCAAGGCCCCAGGTGCCCGGGAAGAAGCTCGATCCGCTCATGGTCTTGCCGGCGCTTGCGACGGCAACGGTCGCGCCCGCGCTCGCCGCTTCGATAGCGGCACAAAGGCCCGCAATGCCAGATCCAATTACCAGTACATCAGTCGATTCCATCGGATTCCTTTCTCGTCCGGCGCATTGTCGCATGGGTGATCGGCAATGGGGCCGCAAAGACTCGGCAAATCGGTAAAGGGCAAATATGGCAGGTGGGCGTCATGGGCGCGTGATGGTTCCGTCTCGCTGCAACTCATATTCCCCTGCAGCTGATATATCGGTAGTAGATGGTCTTGCGACGGGGTAGCTAAAATAGCCCCGTCCCAAATTAGCTACCCCTCTGGAAGAAAAAAGAGCCGCTACCCGGGTGGGTAGCGGCTCTAAAGCTCAACTATATGAGCATCGCGCGGGCGCGATTAGGCCTTGAGGGCCTCCTCGACGGCGACAGCGCAGGCGACGGTGGCACCGACCATGGGGTTGTTGCCCATGCCGATGAGACCCATCATGTCAACGTGCGCAGGCACGGAGGAAGAACCGGCGAACTGGGCGTCGGAGTGCATACGGCCCATGGTGTCGGTCATGCCGTAAGAGGCAGGGCCGGCGCCCATATTGTCCGGGTGCAGGGTACGGCCAGTGCCGCCACCAGAAGCGACGGAGAAGTACTTCTTGCCAGCCTCGATGCGCTCCTTCTTGTAGGTGCCAGCGACGGGGTGCTGGAAGCGCGTGGGGTTGGTGGAGTTACCGGTGATCGAGATATCGACGTTCTCGTGCCACATGATGGCAACGCCCTCACGGACGTCGTCGGAGCCGTAGCAGTTAACGGCAGCGCGGGGACCATCGGAGTAGGGGATGGTCTCGACGACCTTGAGCTCGCCCGTGTAGTAGTCGAACTGGGTCTTCACATAGGTGAAGCCGTTGATGCGGGCGATGATCTGGGCGGCGTCCTTGCCCAGACCGTTCAGGATAACGCGCAGCGGCTTCTTACGAGCCTTGTTGGCGTTCAGAGCCAGGCCGATGGCGCCCTCAGCGGCAGCGAAGGACTCGTGGCCAGCCAGGAAGGCGAAGCACTCGGTGTCGTCGGAGAGCAGCATAGCGCCCAGGTTGCCGTGGCCCAGACCGACCTTGCGGTCCTCGGCGACGGAGCCGGGAACGGTGAAGGCCTGGATGCCCTCGCCGATGATGGCGGCAGCCTCAGAAGCGGACTTGGCGCCACGCTTGACAGCGAGAGCGCAACCGAGGGTGTAGGCCCACTCGGCGTTCTGGAAGGCGATGGACTGGGTGTTGTTGACGATCTCACGCGGGTTGAAGCCCTTGTCGGTGCAGATCTGCAGGGCTTCCTCGAGGGAGGCGATGCCGTTGTCGGCGAGGCACTTGTTGATCTTGTCAGCGCGGCGCTCGTAACCTTCGAACGTAACAGTCATAGTTATTTCCCTCCCTTTCTACTCGTGAACCGGGAACACGCTGGCGACGGAGTGAGTCTCCTCGTCGGTGCGCGGGTCGATGTACTTGGCAGCGTTCTCCCACTGACCATAGTGGCCCATAGCGCCAGCGATGGCCTCCTCGGGGGTCTTGCCGGCCTTGACGGCGTCGGTGAACTTGCCGAGGTTCAGGAACTCGAATGCGATGATCTCGTTCTTGTCGTTGAGAGCCATGCGGGTGACGTAGCCCTGAGCGAGCTCGAGGTAACGAGCGCCCTTGGCCTTGGTGCCGAACATGGTGCCGACCTGAGAGCGAAGGCCCTTGCCGAGGTCGTCGAGGGAGGCGCCCACGGGCAGGCCGCCCTCGGAGAACGCGGTCTGGCTGCGGCCGTAAACGATCTGCAGGAAGATCTCGCGCATAGCAACGTTGATGGCGTCGCAGACGAGGTCGGTGTTGAGGGCCTCGAGGATGGTCTTACCGGGAAGGATCTCGGAAGCCATGGCGGCAGAGTGGGTCATGCCCGAGCAGCCGATGGTCTCAACGAGGGCCTCCTCGATGATGCCGTCCTTGACGTTCAGCGTGAGCTTGCAGGCGCCCTGCTGAGGTGCGCACCAACCCACACCGTGCGTAAGACCGGAGATGTCGGAAATCTCCTTAGCCTGGACCCACTTGCCCTCCTCGGGGATGGGTGCGGGGCCGTGGTATGCACCCTTGGCAACGGGGCACATGTTCTCCACTTCCTGTGAGTACTGCATGCCTCTCCTCTCTATCGTGTTGGCGTCCCGTCTGGGGGTCGTGGCTGGCGATTGCCGGGCGACCCTTCGAAAGGGACATGACATGCAGCCCCTATAATACCGCGAAATGCACGGAATATTCGGCGAACGGCTCAGTTTTCGTAGCGAGAAGTCCGGAAGTTTAAATTGAAACGGTTTAACTCTATGTTCTGTGGTCGCGAACTTCCGTAGAGGGGGTTCGTCTTGGGCAAGCTTTTGGTCAGCTCTTGTATGCGTTGCGGGGGCTGACCTGTTGCAACGGTGCCGTTCGCCGCCTATTTACCGCCTTTGGCCGCGCGAGTCCATTGTTTTGCGTGGATGTTTTGATGGCACGCTTCAATCGTGCTGTATTAGATGGCAAGCAGATCCCGGCGAAGGGAGCGCCATGCAGCGCGTTTGGAGAACGGTTACCGGCTTTTACCATGTCTGTGCCCGCGGTACGGGCAAGCAGCTCATCTTTGAGGGCGACGAAGACCGGTGGGAGTTTTTGGAACTGATGCGCGACTGCTGCCGCGAGGCGGGTGTGACGGTTATCGCCTGGTGCCTTATGGGCAATCACGTGCATCTTGTGCTTGCAGATTACGAGGACGCGATGAGCGCGGCGATGCACCGGCTGCTTTTGACGTACGCGCGGCGGTTCAATAAACGCACGGGGCGCACGGGCCATCTGTTCCAGAACCGTTTTGACCGGCGCTCGCTCGATACCGACCGTTATCTAATGGCTGCCATTCGCTATGTTCACGCTAATCCGCAGGAGGCGGGTATCGCCCTGATCGAGCGCTATCCGTGGAGCAGCTTTGCCGAGTATCTACGAGCGTATGACAACGATACGACGAGGGGATTTTCCGACCCTTCTTGCGTGCTCGAGCTCTTTGAGTCTGCCAAGGGGTTTCTGGATTATTCTCTGTCGATGCCAGATGGTTCCGATCCGGTGATTCACGATATGGATGAGACGGAGTGGGAGCGGCGTGCGTTTGCCGACAAGATGGCGAATCGCTTGGGCGTGCCGCTCAACGAACTCAAGACCGTAGCACCGTCGCGGCGAGATGGAATCATTTTCTCCCTGCACGATGGCGGCTACACGGTGCGCGAGATTGAACGCTATACGGGAATCAGCAAGAGTACCGTCTCTCGTATCGTGCGCGCTTATGCTCGGGTGAAGGCTCAGGCTGAGGGCTCGGAATAGACAATGGCCGAATCACTCTTGTCAAGCGATTCGGCCAACATAATTCTTAAGATTTGGGACAAATACTACTGATTATTTTGTCCCGTGAGCATGCCGTCGAGGGTGCGCCAGGCGAGCTCGGCACATTTGACGCGGGCAGGCATGTGCGAGATGTCCTGGAGCTGGGCGGCTTCGTCCAGGTCTTCCAGGTCCTCCTCGGAGAGCTGCTCGCCGCGGATCATGGCAAGGAAGAGCTCTGCTAGGCGGCGAGCTTCCTCGACGGTCTCGCCGGTGATGAGGTCGGCCATGATGTCGGCGCTGGCCTGACTGATGGCGCAGCCGTGGCCGGTAAAGGAGGCCTCCTCGATCACGCCGTTCTCGACGCGCAGCTGCAAGGTGAGCTCGTCGCCGCAGCTGGGGTTGATGCCGTCGTGCTCGTGCGTGGGAGCATCCATCTCGTACTTATAGTCGGGGTGCGAGTTGTGCTCCATAAATGTGGTGGAGGTGTACAGATTACCCATTGAACGTGCTCCAAACGTGATGCAGGCCGGCGATGAACTTGTCGATGTCGGCCTTGTCGTTGTAGAAGGCCACGCTGGCGCGGCAGCAGGCAAGGTTCTCGACGCCCAGCCAGGTGAGCAGCGGCTGCGCGCAGTGGTGGCCGGCGCGTATGCAGACGCCGTCCATGTCCATGATGCTCGCGACGTCGTGCGGGTGGATGCCGCGGACGTTAAAGCTCACGACGCCGTGATGGTTGTCCCAATAGATGGATCCGATGATCTGGACAAAGTCGAGCTGCATGAGCTCGCCCATCAGGTAGTGCACGAGTGCCCGCTCGCGTGCCTGGATGTTTTCGTAGCCCACCGTGTTGACGAGGTAGTCGAGGGCGGCGCCTGTGGCAAAGATGCCGGCGGCGTCCTGCGTGCCGGCCTCGAACTTCTCGGGGACGGGCGCCCAGACGGCGTCCTGCTCGGTGACCGAATCGATCATCTCGCCGCCGGTCAGCATGGGCGGCATGGCGTTGAGCAGGTCCATCTTGCCCCACAGCACGCCAATGCCCATGGGGCCCATGGCCTTGTGCGCGCTAAAGGCAAAGAAGTCGGCGCCCAGGTCGGCCACATCGACCGGCATGTGCGGCAGCGACTGCGCGCCGTCGACAACCAGATAGCCGCCGTACTTGTGCACGAGCTTGCCAAGGTTCTTGACCGGGTTCTCGACGCCCAGCACGTTAGAGACCTGACCCACGGCCAGGATCTTGGTCTTGGGACCCACCTTGGCAAGAACCTCCTCGGTGGTGAGCTGGCCGGTCTTGGTGGGGTAGAGGTAGACGAGCTTGGAGCCGGTCTCGCGGCAGACCTGCTGCCACGGAATCAGGTTGGAGTGGTGCTCCATGATAGTGATGACGACCTCGTCGCCCGGTTCGAGGACCGTGGGCGCAAAGCTCTTGGCGACCAGGTTGAGCGACTCGCTCGTGTTGCGGGTGAAGACGACCTCGTTGGCCTGGGCGGCGCCGATGAGGTCGGCGATCTGCTGGCGCACCTTTGCGATGGCGTCGGTGGCCTCGACGGACAGCGAGTACAGGCCGCGCAGGGGATTGGCGTTCATGCGCTGATAGAAGTCGCGTTCGGCGTCGAGCACACAGGCAGGGCGCTGCGCGGTGGCGGCGCTATCGAGGAAGGCGATCTCGGGGTGCTGCTGGAACAGCGGGAACTGGCCCTTGTAGGGGTTGGTCTCGATGTCCACAGTGGGCCAGCCGCGCGAAGCCTCGTCGCTGGCGTCGAGCTCCATGGGCTCGGGGGCAGTACAGGTATCGCATTTAACGTGCTCGGTGTCGATCATGCGAGCTCCTCCTCAAAGTTGTCGATCAGGTTGTTGCCCAGGCGGACGACGGCGGCGCGGGCGCGCTCGTCGGTGGCAGAAAGCACGGCGTCCTCCAGCTTGGCGCGGATGAACAGGTCCTCGGCGGCGTTTTGGTCAAGGCCGCGGCAGGCGAGGTAGAACAGCTGCTCGTCGCGGACGTGACCGATGGTGGCGCCGTGGTTGCCGGCGACGTCGTCCTCGTCGCAGAGGATGACGGGAACGGTCTTGTTGTCGACGCCCTTGTTGGCCAAAAGCACCGTTTCGCGCTCGGTGCCGGTTGCACCCTTGCAGCCGTGCACGAGGTCGATGGTGCCGCGGTAGACCTTCTTGGACGTGCCGGTCAGCACGCCGTTGGCGTCGATCTCGCACTCGGTCTTGCGACCGCGGTGGCGCAGCTCGTAGTTAAAATCGCGCACCTGATCGCGGGCGCCCAGGTAATCGGTATCGATGGTGACCTTGGCGGTATCGCCCAGCAGGTCGCCGGCAAGGCCGGTGGCGCTGGCGCCAGCACCCAGAACGGTGTGCTGCACGTTGACGCGCGCGCCCTCGTCCAGGAACAGGCCGGTGTCGTCGAGCGCGATCCAGCTATCGTCGAGCGTCTGCGTGCAGGCCACGTTGACGGTGGCGTACTCGTGGGCGCACACGCGTAGCACAGAACCCACGACGCCCTCGCCGGCAACGGGGGAGTCCAGGGCGATCTGCAGGTCGAGCGTCGACTGGGGACGGGCGACGACGTCGATGGCGGCGATGGCCGCGGCTGCATCGACACCGCTCACGCGCACGGTAACCGTGGCGTGCTTGTATGCGGGCACATCGATGACGACGCGCTTGGTGGCGTGGTCGGCCAGGTAGGTGTAGGCAGCCTCGCCCATGCCAGTCTCGAAGGCCTCAGCGGGGGAGAGCTCCTCCTCCAGCTTAATGGCACCGGCCTGGTAGACGGAGGTGGCGGGCACGTCGAGCTCGGTCTCGGGCGTGATGCGGGCGCGGTCGGCGGCATCACCCGGGGCGGAGGCGCGGCGCTCGGGGAAGCGCTCGGCCATGGCGTCCATGGCGGCGTCGAACGCGTCTGCCACGCCAGCAAACTGCTCGTCCAAGCCCTCAACCTCAATGGTCTCGGCGGGAGCGGCGGCAAGCTCGTCAGAGAGCTCGAGTTTGGTCTGGTTCATCTTGAGCCAACCCCAAGTGGCAGCCGGCATCGCATTGACCTGCTCAAGGGCGGTAGCAGCGGTGTTGGTGGTCTGTTTCATTATCCGATCGCTCCTTCCATCTCGAGCTTGATCAGGTTGTTCATCTCGACGGCGTACTCAAGCGGCAGCTCCTTGGAGACCGGGTTGGCAAAGCCGTTGACGATCATGGTGCGGGCCTCTTCCTCCGAGATACCGCGGCTCATCAGGTAGAACACCTTGTCGTCGCCGATGCGGCCGATGGTGGCCTCGTGGCCGATGTCGACGTTCTTGGCGCGGATGTCCATGGCCGGAATAGTGTCGGAGCGGCTCTGGTCGTCGAGCATCAGCGACTGGCAGCTCACGGTTGCCTTGGAACCCTCGGCCTTGGGTGTCGCCACAATAGAGCTGCGGAACGTCTGGATGCCGCCGCTCTTGGAGATGCCCTTGGTCTCGACGGTTGCCGAGGTCTCGGGGGCGTTGAGCACGACCTTGCAGCCGGTGTCGAGGTTCTGCCCGGCGCCGGCAAAGGTGATGCCGGTAAAGCTCGAGCGGGCGCGGCGGCCGTTGAGCACGCTCATGGGGTAGAGGTAGCCCACGTGGCTGCCGAAAGAGCCGCTGATCCACTCGATGTCGCCATCCTCGTCCACGCGCGCACGTTTGGTGTTGAGGTTGTACATGTTCTTGGACCAGTTCTCGATGGTCGAGTAGCGCAGGTGCGCACGCTTGCCCACAAAGAGTTCGACGGCGCCGGCGTGGAGGTTGGCCACGTTGTATTTGGGCGCGGAGCAACCCTCGATAAAGTGTAGGTCGGCGTCGTCCTCGACGATGATGAGCGTGTGCTCAAACTGGCCGGCGCCCTTGGCGTTGAGGCGGAAGTAGCTCTGAAGCGGAAAGTCGAGCTTGGTGCCCTTGGGCACGTAGACAAACGAGCCGCCCGACCACACGGCGCCGTGCAGGGCCGCAAACTTGTGGTCGGTGGGCGGGATGAGCGTCATAAACTTCTCGTGGATGAGCGGTTCCCACTGCGGGTCGTGCAGGGCCTCCTCGATGCCGGAGTAGACGATGCCCATCTTGGACGCTGTGTCCTGCATGTTGTGGTAGACGAGCTCGGAGTCGTACTGCGCGCCGACGCCTGCCAGATAGCTGCGCTCGGCCTCGGGGATGCCCAGGCGCTCAAAGGTGCTCTTGATGTCGTCGGGCACCGACTCCCAGTCGTGCTTTTGGTCGGTGTTGGGCTTGACATAGGCGACGATGTTATCCATGTCCAGGCCCTCGATGGAGGGGCCCCACGTCGGGTCGGGGAAGCGGTTGAAGATCTCGAGGGACTTTAAGCGCAGGTCGAGCATCCACTGCGGCTCGTCCTTCTTGGCGCTGATCTCGCGCACGATGTCGGGCGTGATGCCGGCGTCGAGGCGCTCAAATCCCTCCTCGCCATAGGTGAAGTCGTAGAGGCTGCGGTCGATGTCCGCGACCTCGGTGCGGTTCTTGGTCATTGCGTCGCCCCTTTACGCCTGCTGCTCGGCAGCGGCGGCCTCGGCCTGGGCGCGCTGCTCGGCGGCCTCGCGCTCGAAGGTCTCAAAGCCGTTCTTGTCGATCCAGGGGATGAGCGAGGCGTCGTCCTCGCGCACGATGTGGCCCTTGACCATAACGTGGACGCGGTCGACATCCAGGTGCTCCAGGATGCGCGTGTTGTGCGTGATGATGAGCATGGAGCCGTCGCAGCTCTTGCGGTAGGCGTCCATGCCATGACTGACGGTGGAAAGGGCGTCGACGTCCAGGCCGGAGTCAGTCTCGTCCAGGATGGCGAGCTTGGGCTGCAGCAGCAGAAGCTGGAGCATCTCGACCTTCTTTTTCTCGCCGCCCGAGAAACCCACGCCCAGCTCGCGGTTGAGGTAGGCGGTATCCATGTTGAGCTCGGCCGCGAGCTCCTTCACGCGGCGGCGGAACTCCTTGCCCTTCATCTCCAGGCCGGGGCGGCCGGCGATGCTGGCGCGCAAAAAGCTCGACAGTGGCACGCCCGGAATCTCGACCGGGGCCTGGAAGCTCAGGAACAGGCCGGCGCGCGAGCGCTTGTCGGTGGTGAGATCGGTTATGTCCTGGCCGTCAAAGACGATACGGCCGTCGTTGACCGTGTAGACGGGGTCGCCCATGACCAGGTGGCCGAGGGTGGACTTGCCGGCGCCGTTGGGGCCCATCAGCACGTGGGTCTCGCCGGCGGCGACGTTGAGGTTGACGTTGTGGAGGATCGTCTTCTCGTCCACGGAGGCGGTCAGACCCTCGATAGAAAGCAGCGGATTTGCGCTCATGCTGTACCTCTCTGTATATGGTGTACTCATAGGTGTACTAAACCCTAGGAATCTTCTCGGAATAAAGTTACTATGGGTTCGGCGTTAGTCAAGGGAAAACCCGACTAATCCACTCGACTTTTCAAATTCTGGGACAAAATAACCTGTCGTGTTTGTCCCACTTAATTAAGATTTGGGACAAACAAACCTGGTTATGTTGTCCCAGATGCGATGGGAGGGTAGGTATGCTCATTTCTTCCAAGGGCCGCTATGCCCTCCGGCTGATGATCTATATCGCGGCGCTCGGTGACGCCGAGGGCAAGATTGCTCTGCGCGAGGTCGCCGACCGCGAGCGCATTTCGCAGAAGTATCTGGAACAGCTGGTTCGTCCGCTTATGAAGGCTGGTCTGCTTAAGAGTGTGCGCGGCAAAGGCGGTGGCTACATGATGGCCAAGGACCCGGCCGAGGTGCGTGCTGGCGACATCCTGCGCGCTGTCGAGGGCAGCACGGCGCCCGTGGCGTGCGACGGTATCGACAACAGCTGCACCCGCAGCGATTTGTGCTCGACCGTCAAGTTCTGGCGCGGTCTGGACGACGTGATCGAAAAGTACGTCGACGGCGTGACGTTGGCCGACCTGGCCGCCGTCCCCGAAATCAACTTTGACATTAAGCTGTAGGGGTGCAAATGGCATCTCTCGACAAGGTGTACAAGCAAATCGAAGTTTTTGCTCGGGAATGTGACGCCGAGAAGGTCGTGTTGTTTGGTTCTCGTGCTCGAGGCGACAACTTGCCCAAGAGCGATATTGACATCGCCGTAGCAGGTTGCCGGGATTTCGGCCGTTTCTCATATTTGATCGAGGAACATCTTGATACTCTTTTAGATGTAGATGTCGTCAATCTCGACGAGTCCCTCTCGCAGCAATTGCTCGATGAGATTGCCAGGGATGGTGTGATTCTGTATGAAAAAATATGAGAACTTTGTTAGCGCCTTGGCGAATCTTGAGGATGCGCCCAATCAGGATCTCAACAATGATTTTGTTCAGAGTGGATTGATTAATAAGTTCAATCTTCAATTTGAACTGAGCTGGAAGCTCCTTAAGCGTCTGCTCGAGTATGAGGGCGCCACGCTTGCCGCGTCGGGGTCTCCTCGTGCCATCGTGAAGGAGTCGTACCGATTCTACGACTTTATTGATGAGGCGGCCTGGCTAGACATGCTCAGAGACCGCAATACGAACGTCCATATCTACGACAACAAGCTCGCTCAAGATTTGATTCAGCGCATCTTGAACGTCTATATCCCCGCTTTCTGTCAGTTGAGGGACGGGCTGATGGAGCGATACGGCGAGCTTCTGATGGCGCCCGACGACCAGTTTGTTTAATTCCTTAAGATTTCGCGGAGGGTTGTTGCCGTTTACCGAGGGGTTGTTGTGCAACAACGGGCGAGCTGCAATACTAATTTTTATCTTTGCAAACTGAACTTTAACTACACCAATGCAGGGAGGATCTTATGCAGCCCAAGCATTCTGCTATTGTCGCGGGCCTGACGTTGGCGCTTTCGTTTGGCGCCGTTTCCGCGCCGGCACCCGCCGCTGCCGAGGAGCCCACGCCGGGCGTTGCCTCGGATGCCACCGATATCGATAAGGGTCTCTACACCCAGCAGTCCTTCTCAGGCGTGCTGAGGTCGGTCCAGGGCGTTTCGTTTGTCAACGTGACTCCCGAGATGAAGTACTTTACCAAGTACGAGAGCCATGGTAACTACAACCAGGGCTTTTCGTACGGTGACGGCTATAACGCGTTGGGCTATTACCAGTTCGACCGCCGCTGGTCGCTCATTCCGTTTATGAAGCAGGTCTACAACTACAGCCCCGAAAAATACAGCATGCTCAAGGATGCGATTGATCGCGGCAGCGAGATTTCCAACACGAGCAATGCCATGTACGAGAACGGTCAGCTCACCGAGTTGGGCCGTATTGCGCAGGAGGCCTTCCAGGGTGCTTACAACACCGATCCTGTTGAGTTCTCAGCACTTCAAGATGCTTATGCGTACAACTCGTACTATGCGGTGACCGAGGCGTGGCTCAAGAGCGGCCTGGGTATTGATATTTCGGGCCGCGCCGACTGCGTCAAGGGCATGGTGTGGAGCATTACCAACATGTGCGGCACTGGTGGCTGCAGGGACTTTTTCCGCTGGGCGAATCTTTCCAACGATATGTCCGATCGCGAGTTTGTGACGGCGCTTTCCTACAGCGTGGTCAATAACGTGGCGACCAAGTATTCGAGCCAACCCCAGTATCATGAGGGCTGGAAGAACCGCTACCGCAACGAGCTGAAGGACTGCTTGGTTTATATCGCCGAGGACGAGGCCGCTGCCGCTGCGACGCCCGTGCAGCCCGAGCCTACGCCGGCGCCCTCGCCGACGCCTGATTCGAATGACGGCTCGAGTGACGATGCCAACGATGACAGGATGGATGCGCCCTCGACCGATGCTGACGGTAATGGCTCTGCTGGTGGCGCTATCAACGACGGTTCCACCTCGAACGGCTCCGATTCGAACGGCTCTGCTGCGGGCGATTCGTCTTCAAGCTCTGCCGGCAATACGGGCAGCGCCGCCTCTGGTTCGACCGACGCTGGTTCCTCTGACTCTTCCACTGGCTCGAGCGATTCTTCCGCCGATACTGGTTCTAGCAATGACTCTAACACTGGCGCCGCTTCTGATTCCGATGCTTCCAAGGACGACTCGAATAAGGCGCCGGACGCTCCCGTTGCTTCGCCGGACAAGAAGCCTTCTTTCTCCGTGCAGCTTGGTTCTACGCTGGGCTCTTCGCTGATGGCTGGTGTCAATAACGGCTCGACTCAGAACAAGGACAACTCTGATCAGGTTTCCACGGAAAAGACCGAGGCCGCAAAGGGCGACTCCAAGGACAAGGCTTCCGAGAAGACCGAATCCGATAAGGGTTCTAGCTCTGAGGCGAAGGACGACAAATCCGCTCAGAAGAAGGACGAGAGCAAGACCGAGGGCGAAAAGAAACAGTCCGAAGACGACGACAAGAGCGGTGCTGACAACCAAGTCCAGGAGCAAAATGACTCCAAAACGGTTACCACTACAACCACCACGACCACCACAACCAAGTCATCTGGCGGCAACATGCCCAAGACGGGCGACTTGATCGTGATGGCGAGCCTTGCCAGCGCGAGCTTGGCCACACTGGGTGCTACGTCTATCGTAAGTGGTAAGCATAAGCTCGATCAGCAGAAGAAGGCTTCTGGGGAGGACAGCTCGGAGGAGTAGCCTCTCGGTTGCCAGATAACTAAAGAGTCGGGACGGGGTCCGGTGCGAATGCATCGGGCCCCGTTTTGTTGTGCAACGATTAGTTATGCCCCCTCACACCTCTTGTTGCTACCGTTGCCCGATATGTTCGCGCGGCGTCGTCGGTACGCGCGAGGCGGTCATTACAATTGGCATCGTGCAGCGATTTAGGGGGAACGTTTTGGTGTCTGAACAGGCAAATGTTGATTGTGCTGCTGGCTTTGGCGTGCGCTTGATCGGCTGTGCCGACGATGCGGCTTTGCCCATTGGCATGCACGACTATGCGGAGGCTCTTGGTTGCTGCACGCTGGTCGACAAGACCATGTTTATTGCCGATGTGTTGGACTGCGACGCGTCCGTTGTGGTGTGCTGTCGACCCGAGGGTTTTGGCAAGAGCATGAACTTGTCGATGCTCAGGGCTTTTCTGGAGCGTCCAGCGGTCGGTCGCACCGGTCGGATCTCGTTTGCCGATGCTCAGATTTGGGATGCGGACGGCGGGCGCTATCGGGATGAGTACGCTTGCTATCCGGTGATATCGCTGGACTTTTCTGGCGCTGCGAGGCGTGGCCCCGCTGTTGCCGGCGTCGTGCGCGATGCCCTTTCGGGCGAGTGCGCTCGCTTGTTGGCGCTCTTGGAGGCTCCGGATTTAGCTCGAGATAAGGTGCGTCACGTCGAACGTGTCGCGCGTGGCGTGGCGAGCGCGGACGAGGTTGACTCGGTGCTCGGTGTGCTCATAGAGCTGCTGGAGATTGCCTACGATGAGCAGGTTGTATTGCTCGTTGATGGGTACGATGGGGCGTGCTCTTGCCGTGCGAGCGCGAGGGACGCTTCCGGCGCCGATCCGGCAGATCTATTCGATCGCGTGCTGTTCGACGCCATTGCTGCTGCGCGCGATTCGTTGCGGCTGACGTGTTTGATGGGGGAGTGTCCCGGCCCTGCCGAAGCGGCGCTTTCTTTGCACTGCTGCTCGTATTGTCTGACGACGCCGCTTTCGACCTGGTGTGACCGTTGGTTCGGCTTTTCGGATGCCGAGGCCGAGGCTCTTTTGAATCATGCTGGGCGCGAGGAATACCTGAATGATGCGCGTGAATGGCTCGAGGGGTATCGGTTTGGCAGGGCCTATTGCTCGAGTCCAGAGCGTGTGATCGGTTTTCTGGGCCGAGGCTGCACGGCGCCTGTGCGTGCCGATCTGTATGGATATGCCGATTGCCTGAGTAGGGTAGTTGCCGGGTGGAATCTCGACCGCCTTTCGGTCTTGTTTGATTTGCTCGAGGCCCATGGGTGCGCTGAGGCCCCGCTTTGTTTGGGCACTGCAGAGCCAGATGTCTCGCCTGACGATGGCATGTGGACAGCGCTGTATCTGTCCGGTTTTCTCACGACGGATATGACTGAGGAGCCAGAGCATGGCGATCGCTTCCGTGCTTTGCGATTGCCCAATAACGAGCTTCGCCAGGCCTTGCGTCTAGTGATTATTGAGTGGTTTGAGTGCGCTGCAGAAGACATTCGAGACGTCGATGCGTTTCGCGACGGGCTGTGCCATGGGAACGAGGATACCGTGAGGCGGGCGCTAAGCCGCATCTTGGGAGATGCGGGAATCGGTGCGACCGACCCAGATACACCGCCGCCATATCACCTACTCTTGCAAGGACTCTGCTTTGGATTGCCGGGCTATGCCAATCCTGCTTCGAGGCGAAAGTGTGGCGCGGATCGCTGGGACATCCAGGTTTTTCCTACGGGCGCCGCGTTCGACATAGCCGATACGATCGGTATGCTCGATGAACGTCCGCTGATAACGATCAACATGATGTACGACCCTGGCGTCGATGCCCTGGGCCTGGAACTGTTGGCGGTTCAGGCGCTGCTCGAAATCGAGCGCAACGGCATCGATGATATCCGCGTGCCGCGACCCGGCGTTGGTCGCATTCGCTGGGGCTTTGGCTTTGACGGGCAGCGTGTGTCCGTGGTGTGCCAGCGGTTATAGGGGATGGCGAAAGCCCTTTACTACTCCGCGTCCTTTAGGGGCGGCATGGGCTTCCAGTTGGGGTCCTTGACGATCTTGCGGGCGTCCTTCATGCCACGGCGCAGCGCCGGAATACCGGTCTTAAAGCACTTGTCAACGGCGGCCAGACGAATGAACTCCTTGCAGAAGGTCGCGGCGTTGCCCAGACGGAACAGCATGGGGTGATAGTCGCCATAGATCTGCATGTAGCGGGCCAGATAACCGCGGTTGCGCATGATGTAGTAGCGATTGGTGTCGCTCGTGGAGTTGAGTTGGCGCTTACCGGCGATGTCCCAGTTAGAGACAGCGCGGGCACGCTTGAGCACCACGTCGGCAACAACGGCGGCGGGGAAGTGCTGGCTGGCTACGTAGCCGTAGCAGGCATCGTCGCCGTAGATAAAGAAGCGCGCGTCGGGCAGGCCAATCTTGTCGACCACGCGGCGCGAGAACATGCCGCCCTCAAAGCACAGTTGGTTCATGGCGCGGTAGCCCTCAGGGCCCAGATCCCACTTGGCGATGGGATTGGGAATGCCGAGCGAAAGGATGAGTTGGTACTGCCAAAAGAAGGCGCCGCCGTCAAAGTCCAAGCGCGAACCCTGGATAACATCGTAGCGGTCGGTCCACCTGGCCAAGCGCTCGATGCCTTCGGGGATGACGAGCACGTCGTCATCCATCACCCAGAACCACTGGGCGCCCAGGTCGTAGGCGCATTTAGTGCCGGCGGAGAAGCCGCCCGCACCGCCGCCGTTTTCGAGCTGCGGGGCGTAGATGACACGGTCGGTGCCGCCCTGCGCGTCGGGCTGCTCGGTGTCGATGCCCCACAGGTTAGCCAGGCGCTCGTTGAATGCGGTGCACATGGCCTCGGTCTCGCGCGAATTTTCGTTATCGACAATCACGATGCGCCAGGGCGTTGCTGTGAGCTCGGTCATGGAGTCGAACAAGTTGGCCAGGAGTTCCTGGCGCTTGTACGTAACGACGACGATGGCGAGCTTGTCGATGGGGGCGGGAAGGGTTGAAGGCATGGGGCAATATATCCTTTCACGCGCGGCGCGCATGCGCTGCACGGAAGCTATCGAATACGTCCTTGGGACTGTCCTATTGTAAAGGCTCGGCGCACCTTGACGGCAAGCTTTGAATAAAACGCAGGAACCTGCCACGGCTGTAGCGGCTTTAGCGTCTGACGGCAGCGTGTCTATTGCCGCTTGAGCTTGCGAGCGATAAAGCTTCTGGCTGCATCGATGATGAGAAGTGCCAGAGCAAAGACGATGCTAATGACGGTACCCGTGAAGATGTATATAGCTACCGGGCTGTTTTGGCTGACCAGTATGTTTGCGAGCAACGTATTGAAGACGGGACGCCACAGGCTACTGGTGAGTGACTGCATCACATAGAAACCAAGCGTGGCGGTCGATAAGGTGACGATGACACCTGCAGTCCGCGGATTGCCTGAGGCACTGCGTCGGGTTGCCGCAAAGAGCAGGCAGGCGGCAGCGAGGGCAAACGAGATCAGCGAGGTCGATTTGTAGGAGAGGATTGTCATCGCTGTGAGGTTGTCGGTGAAGGAGAGTGCTCCTTCCAGGATGATGGTGAGCACCAAAACCGTTACGAGCGAGCGCATGCCCAAGGCGCCCACCCTGTCCGAATCCATGACATCGGTAACGTCGCGGAGCAGTCCGCCGATCAAAAACGCGACTACGTACGTGACGGCGCTCATGAACTTTTGGAGCCAAGAAAACTCGCCGGCGCTTGTCGCACTCATAGCGGCTAAATACCCGTTAACAACAAATGCGAGGATGCCAACGGCGATGACCGTCGCCGTGTAGCTCTTCCGGGGGAGTCGACTCCTTGCTAGTCCAAACCATGGCGCCATGAAGACCGTGGCGGCATAGACCCAAATGAACTCGAGTCCCAGGGTATACCAGTTGTGCGTGTTGAGGGCTACATCAGGAATGGGTGAGACGACCGTGGACCACGCGAGCGCCACGAGGCAATAAAACGCAGTGGGCATAATGACCTTGCCAAGGCGCTGCGCCGTCCGTTGCATTTGCGACTTCCACGTTGCTCCACCGTCCCAAGCACGCGCGGCCGAAGCGATGAGAAAATAGCCCGAGATCATAAAGAAGACCTCGTTGGCCCAGCAGCCAAGCAAGTTAATGAACCCCAGCAGTCCCGAATAGGGGAAGGCGGCGAGCGGTGCATATTCCGGCACGCTGATGCAGACGGCCTGGAAGGTCCACTGAAACGTGTGGAATACCGCGATGCCAGCGACCGCTACCAAGCGCAGCGCTTCGATGGATATGTTGCGTGCGGCTTTGGGCTGCATGACGTCCTTTCGTATTGGTTTGCCTCTGCGAGCTCCATAGATTATATAAACGTCCGCGGGCGGGACGACCCTTTGATACCATTAACGGCAGGTAATTCCTAAGGAGCATAATTGTCTACTAATTCCTCTGGCAGCCCTGTCCTGTCGCTGCTTATTCCCATCTACAACGTTGAGCGCTACCTGCGCGAGTGCCTCGATTCCGCCGTGGCGCAGACGCTCAAGGATATTGAGATCATCTGCATTAACGACGGGTCGACCGACAACTCGCCGGCGATTATCCGCGAGTATATGGAGCGCGATGGGCGCGTCAAGATGATCGACAAGGCCAACAGCGGCTACGGCGACTCGATGAACCACGGTCTGGAGATGGCGCGTGGCAAGTACGTTGGCATCTTGGAGTCCGATGACTTTATGGCGTCCGACGCACTCGAAAAGCTTGTCTCGGCCGCCGATACCAATAATGCCGACTTTGCGAAGGCGAACTTTGACCTGTATTGGTCGAAGCCGGAGGAGCGCCGAGAGCTGATGGAACTCTTTAAGGCTAAGGATTGCAACAAGCCGGTGTGCCCGAGTGATACCGTTGACGCCTTTTCGCTTAAGCCGTCGATTTGGTCTGCGGTGTATCGTCGCGAGTTCTTGAATCGTAATGGCGTCCGATTCTTGCCGACGCCTGGGGCCGCGTTTCAGGATGCCTCGTTTACCTTTAAGGTGCTTGCCCTTTCCGATACGGCGGTTTACCTGCATGACTCCGTGCTTTCATATCGCCAGGATAACGAGGGGTCTTCGGTCAATTCTCCTAATAAGGTTCATTGCGTTAATGATGAGTACGCCGAAATTCATCGCTGGATTGTTGAGGATTACGCCGAGTCGCACTCTTCGCAGGATGTTGCCAAGCTGCTTAGGTTTGCAAATATCATTAAATACGATTCGTATATGTGGAGCTACATTCGCCTGAATCCCAAGTTTTACGCTGAGTTTTTGGACCGTATGGCCCAAGAGTTCCATGGGGCGCTTGAGGCTCATGAGTTTGAGCTAACGGACCTTAAGCCGTGGAAGCGCGCAAACCTGAAGGCTATTGTCGACGACCCGCAAAAGTGGCTGGCAGAGTCTTCGGACTTTGCCGGTGCCGGCGCGATGTGTCGCGCGAAGCATTATGCGCGTGTTGGTGGCCCGGGCGTGGTTGTGGCATTCGTCCTAGATGCAATTAAGAAATAGGGGAGTTATGGTAAACCCGAAGGTCACATTTATCGTCCCTGTTTATAACACCCATGAATTCCTGCCTCGTTGTTTTGACTCCCTTTTGAATCAGACTTGTCCAGATATTGAGATTATTGTCGTGAACGATGGCTCACCGGATGGCTCCGCAGCGATTATTGATGAATATGCTCGAATGGATTCTCGCGTGCGCGTTGTCGAGAAGTCTAACGGGGGGCTGTCATCTGCCCGTAATGCCGGCATGGATGTTGCGCGTGGCGCCATTATCGATTTCGTTGACTCGGATGATTACGTCGAGCCTAATCTTGCCGAATTCTTGGTTGGTACGTTTGCCGAGAAGCATCCGGAGATTGTTGTGTTTGGAGCTGAGTGCGAGCCTGCTGAACTGGCCTCTAAGCGCATCCAGCAGCTTCTTTCTCCTGAGGCGTGCGTGTTTGAGTCGTTTGATTCGGCGCTGCTGTTTTCTGCGAATGCGCAGCCCTATGTCTGGCGTGCGGCTTATTCTCGTGAGCTGATTGAGCGTGAGTCTTTGCGTTTTGCCGAAAATGTCCGGTTTGCCGAGGACGTTGTGTTTCAGTTTGAATCGTATCCGCTGTCTGCCAGGACGGTCCTTGCACCTGATCGGCTATATCACTATGTGATGCAGGAGAAGTCGCTGACGCATACGTTCAATGCGGGCGTCAAGCGCATGGACAAGGTCGGTGCCCATTTACTGGTGCTTCACGAAGTGCTGGAGCGCTGGGGTAGGCGAGGTCTTTTAGACCTGTGCCCCGGAGAGCTTGTCACGTGGTTCTTGGATTTGGTCGTGTTTGACCTTGCACGATTGGATGTCGAGAATTATGCCGCGGCTGTTGCGAGCGCTAAAGGCGAGTTCCTGCAGTACTTTGGTTCCAGCTGGACGGATCTTCCTTCTGCTACTGTCGTGCGCAACGTGGCAAGAAAAATCGCAGCCGGCGCGGGCGTTTCTCTCATCGACGTCGTTCGCCTCTATCTGTCGACCCGTGGGCTGAAGGCTTGCATCGAGCGGTTTGTTTAGGGGTCAACTATCATGGCTTGGGAGTGCTGCGCGTATGGGATCTGATTATAAGAACATCCTGGTTACGGGTGGTTGTGGTTTTTGCGGTTCGGCGTTTGTTCGCTATGTCGTGAGCAACGTTCCGAATGCACACGTCACTGTCTTGGATAAGCTGACCTATGCCGCTAATCCTGACAGCATTGCCGGGCTTCCGGAGGACAGGGTTGAGCTCGTTGTTGGCGACATTTGCGATTTGGATCTGCTTGATCGATTGGTTCCCGGGCACGATGCAATTATTCACTATGCCGCTGAGTCCCATAATGACAATTCGATTGTCGATCCTAGCCCGTTTATAAAAACGAATGTCGAGGGCACATACCAACTCTTGGAAGCCGCTCGTAAGCATCAAGTTAGGTTTCATCACATTTCGACTGATGAGGTGTTTGGAGACCTGGCGCTTGATGACCCCGTCAAGTTTACTGAGGATTTTCCCTATCGCCCGAGTAGTCCCTATTCAAGCTCCAAAGCGGCAGCGGACATGCTTGTGAGAGCTTGGATTCGCACCTATGGTCTGCAGGCAACAATTTCTAATTGCTGTAATAACTATGGTCCATATCAGCACCCCGAGAAGTTCATTCCGCATTCGATTGCATGCGTCCGGCGCGGGGAGCGTCCCAAATTGTACGGGGACGGTCTGAACGTACGCGATTGGATTCATGTCGATGACCACGCTCGCGCCGTTTGGCTCATCTTGACCAAAGGGAAGATCGGGGAGACCTATCTTGTCGGAGCCAATTGCGAGCGCAGCAATCTCGAAGTTCTCAAGCTCATTCTTAAAGCAATGGGCAAAGACGAAGACTTTATTGACTGCGTTAAGGACCGTCCCGGCCATGATCGACGATACGCCATAGACGCTAGCAAGCTCCGCCGCGAGATTGGTTGGGCGCCGATCCATGGTGACTTTGCAGCAGAGATTTCGCGATTGTGCCACAGCAACATGCTTTTAACCTGATTAGCCTTTCGGGGTTAAGCTGTTGCTGCTCACGAATCTCTCGACGATGGGGCGCGCTTCTTGGCATAGAGTGTAAGCAACCGTATGAAAGGGGACAGACATGGGCAATCGAAAAGCTATGTTTGCTTCGGTGTTTATCGTGCTTCTGTTGGGAATATGTCTCGTTCCCGCATTTGCTGAAGACAACGTGGCTACCGGCCAAGATACAAATGCCTCCATGGCTGCAGACCAGTTTAACGAGTCCGAGCTCGTTACCAACGAAGCTATGTGCGTGGACAACACGTTCGATTCGAATGCATCGGATTCGACTGATGCTGTGAAACCGGAAAAGTCCAAGTCTGTCTATGATTTTGCTTCCGAGCACGTCGACGACCTTGCGGATGGGTTGTACACTTTTGACTCTTCGGTTAACAGCAATTATGTACTGGATGTTCCTGGTGGTACGGCGTCCGCGGGTAGAAAGCTGCAGCTGTACAGTGGGAACAAGACGAATGCTCAGGTCTGGCGTGTGTCTCACGATCAGAATGGCTTTGTTGTCATTGCTTCTGTCAAGGGTTGCACGCTTGATGTTCCCGGCGGCAGCGCGAGCAATAGAAATCCCGTTCAGCTTTGGTCCGATAACGGCACCCTTGCGCAGCGTTGGATTGCAATTAAAGAGGACGATGGCAGCTACACCTTTATTTCGGCGCTCAACCAGTCGTTTGCCATTGACGTGGCGGGTGGAGCTGCCGCAAATGGCTCTGCCGTGCAGTTGTATGAGGCAAATGGTACGGCTGCTCAGCGATGGGTGCTAACGCCTGCCAAAACTGAGCAGCAGCAACTCGATGATCGGGCGGCGGCGCATCTCGCTGACCTTCCCGATGGAACATATGCTGTGTTGGCTTCGAACGACTCGTTTGCTCTGAAGTCGGCTAGTGGCTCTTTGTCATTCGATACGTTTGCTTACTCTTGGATTCAAACGTTCGATGTCTCAACTACGTCGGACGGGTATCGCACCATTGCGATTCATGGTGCTGGTGCGGTTCTGGATGCGGCGGGCGGCAAAGACGCCAACGGCACGAAGCTGCAGACCTATGCCGCTAATGGAACCAAGACCCAAAAGTGGATCATCGAGAAAGACGGCGAGCGCTATCGGATTGTGTCGGGCTTGAACGGACAAAAGGTCGCCGACGTCCCCGGTGGCTCTATAGCATCTGGTGCTGGACTTCAGCTGTATAGTGCAAATGGAACGGCTGCCCAATCCTTCTACTTTGTGGATCCGACGGCTGTACGTTCCGAGCTCGATAAGCTCGCTTCCGATAACCGAGAAGTTGTCAAAGATGGGGACTTTGCGATAACTGCCGGTCCGGATTTGTCTCGAATGGTTCTCGATGTTGTCGGCGGCTCTGCTTCTAACGGTGCAAACGTGCAGATCTATCAATCGAATACGACTGCCGCTCAGCGTTGGCGTGTTTCGCATGACGATGACGGCTATCTCACGATAACGAATGTAAAGTCTGGCAAAGCACTTGATGTTTCCGCGGGTTCAACTTCTCTGGGAACGAACGTCCAGCAGTACGCGGCTTGTGGCGATGCGAACTATGCACAAAAGTGGATTGCGGTACCGAATGGCGATGGAAGCGTTCGACTTCTTTCTGCTGTTTGGCAACTGCGCACGCTTGACGTTGCCGGTGGCTCTCTGAACTCTCAGACAAACGTGCAACTATATGCTTCGAATGGAACTGCCGCGCAGCGCTTCACTTTTATTGCCGCAAACCCTGCGTCAGTTGACCCGTGCGATGACATTTTGAAAGACAAGGGTTGGTGCGTTATTTCGCCCTCCTCAAATGCCTCTGTTGCCTTTGACGTTGCTGGTGGATCATTGAAGAACGGGGGCAACGTTCAGACATATTCCTGCAATGGCACGCTGTCCCAGTTATTTAAGGCTGAGTATCGAGACGGTTACTATGTTCTGCGTAATGCTGGTTCCGGTAAGGTGCTCGATGTTGCAGCGGGCGACGTTGTCCCCGGGACGAATGTCCAGCAGTGGGATGAAAGCCCCAACGACAATCAGCTCTTTAGCGTCGTAGCCAATGAAGACGGAAGCTATTCGTTTATCAATAAGGGCACAGGGCTCATGCTCGCGGTATCCGGTTCAAATCTGGTCGCTGCTACGGCGGGAGATTCCGTCCAGACGTCGTTTGTTTTTGCTGAGCAAGAAGACCTGCTGAGCGAAGGCCTTTATGAAATCTATCCGTCTGCAAATTCCTCCTATGTGCTTGATGTCACGGGTGCATCTGTTGACTCCGGCGCTAACGTTCAGCTCTACGCCAGCAATGGTTCCTTCGCCCAAAAATGGCTGCTTAAAAAGGTGGATGGAGCGAAGAATACCTATACGTTTGAATCCGTTTGCTCAACTAACAGACTTGCTGTTTCCGGTACCAATGTTTGCACGATGGCACCGGCAGATGTGAAGGCGCAGCAATGGGTGGCGCGAATCGATAGCAATGGTATCGAGTTTTTGTCTGCGGATGACCAAGACCTTTCGCTTGATGTGAAGGGCGGTAATTTCGCATCGACTTCCAACGTTCAAGTCCACTCCTCCAATGGTTCTGCTGCGCAGAGATTCCGCCTGCGCGCTACTTCGGCAACCATCGCCAATGGTACGTATTTCATCCGAATGGCTTCTCGCGCGGGTTCGGTCTTAGATGTTTCTGGCGGATCGCACTCGGACGGTGCAAACGTTCAGATTTGGCAGAACAACGATTCGGGTGCTCAAAAATGGAACTTCTCTCGTAACGGTGATGGCTCATACAACATCGTAAATGCCGCCAGTGGCAAGGCTCTTGATGTAAAAGACGGTGCTGCATCTTCTGGAACCAATATCCAACAATGGTCCAGGAACGGAAGTGCTGCTCAGCGTTGGTATATCGATTATGTACCAGGTGGATTTAAGTTGTCTTCCGCTCTGAATGGAGCGTTCGTTATCGATGCTTCTGAAGGTAACAATGCGAATGGAACGAACGTTGCTCTGTACGCAAGTAACGATTCAGGGGCGCAGCGGTTTACCTTCGGAGCTACTACGTACGTGCAGCCGCTGCCTGCCGACCAGCAGGCAATGTATAACCGTGCACAGTGGTATAACAGCAACACGGAATGGCTAATTTTGACTGATACCGTTGGATGCCGTACGGGTATTTTTAGGGGCTCTCGTGGTAATTGGAGGCTCTGGTCCTTCTGGCAGTGTGCTCCAGGCAAAAATGGGTCGCCAACGGTGTTGGGTGAGTTCTCTGTTTACGGAAAGGGCATTTCGTTTGGACACGGGTATACCTGCTGGTACTACACACAGTTCTACGGAGATTATCTATTCCATTCGCAGCCTTGTTATACGGGAACGTTTAATGTGAAGGATCACACAATGGGGCGGCGTGCTTCGGCAGGTTGTATCAGGCTTACAACTGATCACGCTAAATGGATCTATGACAACATCCCCTACGGAACCAAAGTGGTCAATTACTAATCCTTGTCATGGGGCGGCTCGCAGTTTGTGAGCCGCCTTTTTTGCTCAAATGGTTGCATGTCGCGCTGAACAGCGATTAAATGAACCAAACATGTAAACATTTTCATCGCAGGCATTATCGCATGCTTCGATAATAGGGATATGCGTTTGCCTGAGGTTTCAATGCGTTGTGTTTGTTCGTGTTGGCAAGATCGTCTGGGGGATGTTATGCGTCATAAAAAACGCGTTTGCGCTCTATTACGAGTTGGATTATTCCTGGGGTTGCTTCTGGCTTTACCCCTCGTTCTCAAATCGGGCTCGACTGCTTTTGCTGAAGAATCTTCCGCTAGTCCTGTCGTTGAAGAATCTGAACAAACAAAGGACGGGATTAATTCCGAGCAGATCCAGTCTTCGAACGATTCAGTCCAAGACACTATCGCGAACGAAAGCGACACAGTTAAAGAATCTGACTCTTCTACCACGGCTTCTGATCCTTCTAAGTACGCGGCACTTGATGCCGGTACGTATTTTCTTACCTCGACTTTGTCGGGGCATCGAGTGCTCGATGTTCCAGGCGGTTCGGTGAGCGCCGGCGCTGCGATACAGTTGTATGGTAGAAATGAGACGGCTGCACAGCAGTTTGCCCTTGTTGATCTTGGCAGCCGTCAATACGCTTTTAAGAACATTAAGTCGGGGTTGTACCTTTGCTACCCAAACGACGTCTCTCGTTTCACGGACCATCCGCGTCTTACACAGAATACTGGCGATGATGGCGCTTGGGGCTTTGCATGGCATGCTCGACAGGTTGACGGTGGATATGTCTTTTCGCCTGTCGTCGATGATGATTTTGCCATCGACATCGCTGGCGCCAGCGATTCCAACGGAACAGAAATCCGTCTCTATCAATCCAACGAATCCGTTGCTCAGACGTTTACGCTCGAGAAGCCCAAGGCTGCCATCCTCGCCGAGCTTGCAGCTGCCCACGCATCCGACCTCGCTGACGGTACCTACTATATTCGCTCGGCAAAAAGTTCCTGGCAGACGCTTGATGTTGCGGGCGGATCTAGGTCATCGGGTGCGAATGTCCAAGTATATGCTCTCAACGCCACAGGTGCACAAACGTGGACCGTTTCTCATGACCAAAATGGCTTTGTCACATTAACCAACAGTGGTTCCGGTCTTGTTCTTGATGTTTCTGGTGGAAGCGCTCAATCTGGAACGAATGTTCAGCAATACGCGTCAAATGGTTCTGCGGCGCAAAAATGGATTGCCGTTAAGGATGGGGGCTCCATCAAGCTGGTGTCTGCGCTTGATCCGTCGATCTGCCTTGATATCGCCGGCGGTAATACAAGTAACGGCACGAACGTGCGAACTTGGTCGGATAATGGCACGATTGCTCAACGTTGGACATTATTCAATTTAGACGTTCAGCGCGAACAACTGGATGCACTTGCCCAGCAAAATGCTGGCAATATTGCTGATGGACGCTATGTCTTGGCGCTCGGCGTCGGAGGAGCTAAGGTTCTGGACGTGAACGGTAGCTCTAAAGTCAACGGCGGCAACGTTCAGTCGTATGTGTCGAATATGACAGCGGCTCAACAGTGGGATATTTCGCACGATGAACTCGGCTATTTGATTATCAAAAACGTTTCCTCTGGCAAGGTGCTTGATATTGCGGGCGGTTCTTGTACGTTGGGAACCAATATTCAACAGTATTCATCCAATGGATCGCGTGCCCAGCGCTGGATCGCCGTTCCCTCGGTGCCTGGTGGTTCGTTCCGGTTGCAGTCCGCGGTTCTGCCCGATCTTGTTCTAGATGTTGCAGGCGGATCTTCCTCGAATGGTGCCAATATTCAAACATATGCGAGCAACGGTACCGCCGCCCAAAACGTTCGTTTTGTATCGGCCGTTCCCGATGTAGCCCCGTCCGACGATCTTGGTTTGGACGGCTGGTTCACTATTTCGCTGGCATCGGATTCATCTCGTGTGTTTGATATCTCCGGAGGGTCCTCTTCTAACGGGGCAAACGTCCAGACTTATGCTGCTAATGGCACGTTTGCTCAGGTCTTTAAATATGTATATGAGAATGGCTACTATCGAATCGTGAACGCCCAGTCTGGTAAGGCTCTCGATGTCGATGGTGGCAATGTGTGCCCTGGAACAAATGTTCACCAATGGAGCGGTGACGGCAATAACGCAAATCAGCTGTTTTCCATTGTTCGTAACGACGACGGTTCCTATACGGCAACGAATAAAGCAACCGGATTGGTCCTAAGTGTTGCCAACTCTAATGTGTACGGAGATATCCCGTCTGATTCCGCGTCGCAGCGTCTTGCTTTTACAAAGCTGACTTCGCTTTTGCCCGAGGGCTTCTTTACCATTTCGAGCTCTGCTTCCTCCTCTGCTGTTTTGGACGTTGCGGGCGGCTCGGCCAGTGATGGCGCTAACGTTCAGCTCTATGGAAGCAACAAGTCGATTGCTCAGAAGTGGAAAGTCGCCAAGGTCGCCGACCGCGATAATACGTATACCGTTGAAAGCCTGGTGTCTGGCAAGGTCTTAACGGCAGATGAAGATGGCAACGTCTGCGTCCGATCTTTTGATAATAGCGATGCTCAACTTTGGACCGCTCAGATTGACAAGGGCGGTGTCAACTTCGTTAACGTTGCAACCGATAAGGTCCTCGATGCCGTAGGTGGCTCAACAAGCAACGGAACTAATATTAGGATGTATGATTCTAACGGCACAGCGGCTCAGTCTTTTAAACTGTCTGCCTGCTCGTTAGTTGACTCGGGTACCTATACCATTGCTGCTTCTTCTAACCGATCCAAGGTGTTGGATGTGGCGAGCGGTTCTCGTTCCAACGGTGCCAACGTTCAGCTTTGGTCCTCCAATGGTTCTGGCGCTCAAAAATGGAACGTCAGCGTTAACTCGGATGGAACCGTTTCGATTCAAAACTGCCGAAGCAAAAAATATCTCGATGTCCTGAATGCTCAGGGTGCTTCGGGTGCTAACGTTCAGCAGTGGCAGGGGAATGGAAGCTCCGCTCAGCGCTGGCGTGTTGACTACGTAGGCGGCGGCTCCTTTGTCATTCGTTCTGCGCTTAACGACTCGCTCGTTTTGGACGTGAACGGAGGCGCGCTTAATGATGGAGCCAATATCCAGATTTACGCTGCTAATGGCTCCGACGCGCAGGGATTCTACTTTGCCCAGACGAGCTATACGCCCGAGGCAGTAGATCTGGCTGTCCCAGTTTACAATCAGTACTCCGTTGGTCTCCCCAACGGCTGTGAATCGGCGGCTCTGACCAACGTCCTTAACTATTACGGTTTTGGCGTTGGTCCGTGCGAGATGGCCGATCGATGGATCCCCCGTAGCTCCTGGGACTTTGTCTGGTGCTTCTGGGGAGACCCCCACAGCTATAACAACGGTAACGAGATCTGCGCTCCTGGACTCAATAGGGCTGCCAATAATTTCCTAGCAAGTAGGGGTAGCAACCTGCGTTCGTACGACGTGGGTTGATTTCCGATCTCAGCCGAACACATTGAGCAAATAG